>JAAFHH010000038.1 GCA_013297545.1 Alphaproteobacteria bacterium | reverse complement strand
TCTCGTTAAACGAGATACTCAAGACTGGCTAAAGCTTGGCTACCCACCAAGACTCTACCGCCAGCCACGCATCCCTTCCTTAACGCGCTTCTACGTCTCTCAATCTTGCTCACAATGTTCAATAGCGTCCACCAGCTTTCCATTCGGAAAGCCTCACCAAATCTCAAGGAGACCTGATCGGCGGGGCCGGGAGAATTGCCGAACAGCGAAGCCAGTGTCAACCACTTTCTTTACTGTCTCGGCAGCGACGGTGGCCTGCAGCAGGTTCGTCGTCTTCCGGTCCCCAGCACAGCGGCGCCGGGGAGCCGTGTTTCTATGGATCGGCCCCCGCCCGGTCAAGCGGATTTTTCACATCCATGACGTTTTTTGTTGAACGCTGGCTCAAGAGCTTGAGGTTACAGGGAATTCAGCCCCCAAGGGTTGACACGTCCTGGCCCTGCCCACACCCTTGGCAGGGATTCGGTGCAGCACCCAGTTTGAGGGCACGATCAGGATGAAGGCTTCAATGCTGCGCGGGATGGCGCTGGCAGTCTTGATGATGGGGACGGCTGGCGCAGCCGAGGCCCCCAGCAGCGACGATCAACGCTTCTCGCTGCGCCGCGGCGAGACGCTGGTGCAGGTGCTGCTGCGGGCCGGCCTGCCCGCCGGCGAGGCGCACGAGATTGCGGCGAGCCTGCGCGGTCTGGTTGACGTGCGCGACCTCAAGATCGGCCAAGACATTCTGATTGAGCGCCGCAGCGCTGCACCCGATCAGCCGGCCACCCCGCACCGTATTGGCTTTCGCCCAGCGATCGACCGCGATGTGGTGATCGAACGGGTCGCCGCCGGTGCCTGGGCTGCCAATGTCGTGCCCCGCAAGCTCACCCGCGAGATCGCGCGTGGCGGCGGCACCATCACCCAAAGCCTCGCGCGCGCGGCCGAACAAGCCGGTCTGCCCAACGACATCTTGATCGAGCTGATCCGCCAATTCTCCTTCGATGTCGATTTCCAGCGCGACGTCCAGCCGGGCGACCGGTTCGATGTGCTCTATGAGCGCGACCGCGATGAAGAGGGCGACATCGTCCGCGCGGGCCGCCTGCTCGCCGCCGAACTCACCCTCTCTGGCAAGGCGCTGCTGCTGTTCCGCTTCGAAGCCCCGAACCAGCCGCCGGAGTTCTTCACCGGGGCCGGCGCCAGTGTGCGCAAGGCGTTGCTGAAGACGCCGATCGATGGGGCGCGCCTCACCTCCAGCTTCGGCATGCGCAATCATCCGATTCTCGGCTTCTCGCGCATGCACAGTGGCGTCGATTTCGGCGCGCCCGCCGGCACCCGCATCCATGCTGCGGGCGATGGCGTGGTGGAGCGTGCCGGGTTCGAGGCGAGTGGCTATGGCAACGTCGTGCGCATCCGCCATACGCCGGAATTCACCACCCTCTATGCCCACATGCAGCAGTTCGGCCTCGGCATCCGCCCCGGCACGCGCGTGCGCCAGGGCCAAGTGATCGGGTTTGTCGGCTCGACCGGCATGTCGACCGGCCCGCATCTGCACTATGAGGTGCATCAGCGCGGCAAGCCGATCAATCCAACCGCCCTCCGAATGCCGACCGGCCGCACGCTGACCGGCCCAGAACTGCGCCAGTTCGAGGCCGAGCGCGCGCGCCTGCTGCGCCAGTGGGACGCGCTGCCGCCACCGCAGAGCGTGCTGGTCGCCACCCGCCCGGACGACACGAGCCGCTAGATGACCGCGCGCGACCCGGCAGCGGAGCTCGCCGGACTGCAGGCGCGCCTGCAGGCCAATCCAAACGACCGTCCAGCACTGATGGCCCTCGGCGTGCTGCGGCTGCAGCACAACCAGCCGCAAGCAGCGCTCGAACCGTTTCGGGCCGCCCACGCGCTCGATCCAAGCGCCCTCGATGCCCTGGAAGGGATCGCACGCGCCCTCGCGCTCAGGTTCGACCCGACCTCGGTCGCGGCCTGGGAGGCGGTGCGGGAGCGGGCTCCGCAACACGCCGAAGTGCACCTGCGCCTTGGGATTGCCCGCCTGCACGCTGGCGAGCCGGTCGCCGCGATGCCGCATTTGCAAGCCGTGGTCGCCGCCCTGCCACACCGGGCCGAGGCGCGCTGGGCGTGGGCGAGTGTGCTGGCGGACCTCGGCGAGGATGAGCAGGCGCGCGATCAACTGCAGCTCGGCCTACTTGCCGAGCCGCAGTCGCTGATCCCGCGCTTCGCGCTGCCGCGCCTGCTCCCGCGCCACTACGCCAGCGAGGCCGACCGCCAAGCCTGGCGCCGGCGGCTAACCGAGGGGTTCGCGGCCCTTGATCACAGCCTCACCCTCGACACTGTGGCGCACGCGCGCGAGGTCCTCCAGGTGCTGGCGACCCGGCCGCTGTTCAACTTGGCCTACCAGGGCGAGGATGATCGCGAGACACTCGCGACCGCCGGTCGCTGGACTGTCCGCGCGATGGCCTTGGCTTTCCCGACTTTCGCTGAGCGACCCGCGAAGCCCAACCGGCCCGATGGGCGCATCCGAGTCGGCTTTGCGTCTGAAAGCCTGTTCGGCCACACCATCGCGCGCCTGTTCCACCGCTGGCTGCTCGGCCTCGACCCGAAGCGCTTCCACGTCCATGTCTACCGCATCGGTGGGATGGCGGATCAGAACACCACGCTGTTCGCTGAGCGCGCGGAAACCTTCCGGGATCTGACCGCGGGCATCGATGTCGCTGCTGGCGCGATCCGGGGCGACGGGCTCGACGTGCTGATCTACCCAGACCACGGCATGCGCCCGCGCACCGGATTGTTGGCAGCATTGCCGCTCGCCCAACACCAGGCGATCGGCTGGGGCCACCCGGTGACATCTGGGCTCAGCACGATCGACAGTTTCCTCACCTCAGACGCGATGGAGCCGGCAGACGGGCAGGACCACTACACCGAACAGCTGGTGCGCCTGCCGCGCCTGTCGATCTGCTACCAACCCGCCGTCGCCACCGCGGTTGAGCGCGCGCGCTTCGGCCTGCCCGAGGGTCGGGTGATCTACTTCTGCGCCCAGAGCCTGTTCAAATATCTGCCGGCCGACGACGGGGTCTGGCCCGCGATTGCCCAGCAGGTGCCGTCCGCACTGTTCTTGTTTCTGGGCGATCTGCTGGGCGACCACGCGACCCAGCGGTTCCAAGTGCGCTTAGCCCAAGCATTCGCGGCCCGCGGCCTCGATTGGCGCCAGCACTGCCATTTCCTGCCGCGGCTCGGTTGGACCGACTACCTCGCGGTCAACACGGTGTGTGATGTGTTCTTGGATAGCCTCGGCTGGTCCGGTGGCAACACCTCGCTGGAGGCGATTGCCCATGGTCTGCTGCCGATCACCAGTCCCGGGCGCTTCATGCGCGGCCGGCACACGACGGCGATGCTGCAGCTCATGGGCCTTGAGGCTGCGATAGCGCCGGACCGCGAGGGGTTGATCCAGCTCGCGATCAGCCTTGGTCAGAACGCGGACCTGCGCGGTGATCTCAAACAGGCGCTGATCCGCAACGCACCGGCGCTGTGGGAGGATCAGACCTGTCTGAAAGCCCTGGAAACCTGGATCGAACAGGTGGCCTAACGCGGTTCAATTCCGCGCCGGCGCAGTTCCCGGGCGATTTCCGAACACGCGTTGGTCATCGAGGCAAAGCGCAGCTTGAGCACGCGCTTTAGCGGGTCGTGACGGACAATCTCGGCCTTGTCCGACGCGCGCAGATGGCTGTCGTTGTCATAGAGCTCGATCATGAAGGTGTTGCCGCGCGACTTCAGCTGCGCCAGTTCGTCGGTGCCGATATTCGCGATCGCAAGACCGTTCAACGACCAGTCCGCCACTTCGAACACGCGTTCGTGCGCCTTCACCGTCAGCTTCGGATAGGTGTAGCGCAGGAAGCGCCGCTGTTCGCGGCCTGAGGGTGGGTTGTTGGTCTTGCCAACCGGTGGGGCATTGCCGTGCTGCCCGTCGCCACCACCGGCCGC
Source organism: Alphaproteobacteria bacterium (assembly GCA_013297545.1). Lineage (GTDB taxonomy): Bacteria > Pseudomonadota > Alphaproteobacteria > Elsterales > Elsteraceae > RDXE01. The sequence continues at coordinate 8,918 of JAAFHH010000038.1, read as the reverse complement.
CTCTGGGGCTGGCGGCGGCATAATGATCTCGGCCAATTCCTTTTCGACCTTGGCCAAGGTCTCGGGATCACCGTTCAGCTTTTTCCAGCGTTCCACGTGCTTTTGCAGCTGCTTGACCGCGCCACCGGTGACATCGCGGCGGCCGCGCTTGTGGCCCTCGACTGCGATCTTGAGGGTGCGCTCCATGGTGCGACCCAGCACCGTCAGCTCATCGGCATAGGCGCGCAGGCGCACTTGGTCTTGTAGCTTTTGCGGCAACGGCGAATTCGACAGCATCTCGTCCAGCGCGGTGACGGTGCTGCTCAGTGCGTCTAGATCTTCGATGGCGGCATGGTTGCGGATCCGCTCCAGCATGCGGCTGATGCGACGCTTTTCCGTATCAATGTCCAGCTGCTGCATAGCAGCTGACTGGGTGGTCACGCGCGTTTGGGCCTTGTCCATCTCAAATCCCGTTCCAGGGGAGCGTCCGCTCAGCCGATGTTACCAGCGGCGAACGCCGTCCCTGGAGCTATCTTCATCCCAAACCTGCCTTTACCTCAAGGCCTTACGACACGGCGGTCTGGCACCAGGTTTGAAATGCCTCGGGATGCCACCGGATTTTAGCCTAGTGAGCAGCCTCCCGACCAATCAGCAGGCCCTTTTCGCCGGCCCGTACAGGCACGGTTGCGCCATCGGCCACCACGCCCTCCAGCACCTTCAACGCCAAGGGATTCTGCAGTGCGCGCTGGATCACGCGCTTGAGCGGCCGTGCGCCATAGACTGGGTCGTAGCCCGCATCGGCAAGCCAGGTGCGCGCACTGTCGTCGAGGTCGATCGTGATGTTGCGCTCCGCCAGCAACGCTTCGAGGCGCTTCAGTTGGATCGTCACCACGCCGTCCATGTGCGCGCGGGTCAGGCGGTGGAACAGCAGCACCTCGTCGATTCGGTTGAGGAATTCTGGGCGGAATGCTGCCCGCACCACCTCCATCACTTGGGCGCGGGTGTGCTCACTGTGACCCTGCTCGGCCTCCTGCACCGGAGCGGCCGCCAGAATGTCCGAGCCCAGGTTGGAGGTCAGCACGATCAGCGTGTTCTTGAAATCGACCGTGCGGCCCTGGCCATCGGTCAAGCGACCGTCGTCCAACACCTGCAGCAGCACATTGAACACGTCGACGTGTGCCTTTTCGATCTCATCGAACAAGATCACTTGATAGGGCCGGCGCCGCACGGCTTCGGTCAGCGCCCCGCCTTCTTCGTAGCCGACATAGCCCGGCGGCGCGCCAATCAGGCGGGAGACCGAGTGCTTTTCCATGTATTCCGACATGTCGACGCGCAGGAGTGCCGTCTCGTCATCGAACAAAAACGCCGCCAACGCCTTGGTCAGTTCGGTTTTGCCGACACCGGTTGGGCCAAGGAACAGGAACGATCCAATCGGCCGGTTCTGATCCTGCAGTCCCGCACGCGCCCGGCGCACCGCGTCGGATACCGCGACGATCGCTTCGTGCTGACCAATCACCCGGGCTGCCAGCACACTTTCCATCTGCAACAGTTTCTCGCGCTCGCCGGCCAGCATCTTGTCGACCGGGATGCCGGTCCAGCGGGAGACGACACCGGCGATGTCGCTGTCCGTCACTTGCTCGCGCACGAGGCGCGCATCGGACGCGCCGTCAGCATCGGTCAGCGCGCGCTCAAGCGCGGGAATGACGCCGTAGGTGAGCTCACCCGCGCGCTGCCAGTTGCTGGCGCGCTGTGCTTGCTCAAGCTCCGCGCGGGCGTGATCCAGCTGTTCCTTCACCTTGGCTCCGGAGGCAAGTTTCGCCTTTTCCGCCTGCCAGGCCGCTGTCATCGCCGCTGAGCGTTCCTCAAGATCGGCCAATTCCGCCTGCAGCTTTGCCAAGCGGTCTTTGGACGCCGCATCGGATTCCTTGGTCAGCGCCACGCGTTCGATTTTCAGCTGGATCACTTGGCGGTCCAGCTGGTCGAGCGCTTCGGGCTTGCTATCGACCTCCATGCGCAGGCGGGACGCGGCCTCGTCCACCAGATCGATCGCCTTATCAGGCAAAAAGCGATCGGTGATGTAGCGGTTGGATAGGGTTGCTGCCGCCACGATTGCGCTGTCGGTGATCCGCACGCCGTGGTGCACTTCGTACTTTTCCTTCAAGCCGCGCAGGATCGAGATGGTGTCGGCTACCGTCGGCTCGGACACGAAGACGGGCTGGAAGCGCCGCGCAAGCGCCGCGTCCTTTTCCACATACTTGCGGTATTCATTCAGCGTGGTCGCACCGACACAGTGCAGTTCGCCGCGCGCAAGCGCTGGTTTCAGCATGTTGGAGGCGTCCATCGCGCCATCGACTTTGCCCGCACCAACGAGCTGATGCATCTCGTCGATGAACAGCACGATCTCGCCGGCGGCATCCGTCACTTCTTGCAGGACAGCCTTCAAGCGTTCTTCGAACTCGCCCCGGAACTTCGCACCGGCCACCAGCGCACCGAGGTCGAGTGCCAGCAGCTGCTTGCGCTTCAAGCTTTCCGGCACGTCCCCGTTGACGATGCGCAGCGCCAAGCCTTCGACGATCGCGGTCTTGCCGACACCGGGCTCACCAATCAGCACCGGATTGTTCTTGGTGCGCCGGCTCAAGACCTGGATCGTACGGCGAATTTCCTCATCGCGGCCGATGACCGGATCGAGTTTCCCCTCGGCGGCTGCTTCGGTCAGGTTGCGCGCGTACTTCTTCAGGGCGTCGTATTGGTTTTCGACCGTCTTGCTGTCGGCCTTGCGGCCCTTGCGCATGTCCGTGATCGCCCGGTTGAGGGCTTGCGCCGTGACACCAGCCGTCGCCAGCGCTTTGCCGGCCGACGTGCCAGTCGCCAGCGTGAGGGCGAGCAGCAGATACTCGGCCGTGACGAATTCATCGCCGGCCTTCTTCGCGAGATCTTCGGCGTGATCGAACAGCTTGACGGCTTCCGGCCCGAGGAACAGCTGGCCGGCCCCACTGCCTTCGACCTTCGGGATCTTGGCAAGCTCCGCCTCGACCGCGGCGAGTGCCCGTTTCGCGTCACCACCAGATGACGCGATCAGGCCTGCCGCCATGCCCTGCTCGTCGTCGAGCAGCGCTTTCAGCACATGGTCCGGCACAAAGCGTTGGTGGCCGATGCGGATGGCGATGGTTTGGGCGGCTTGGATGAACCCGCGCGCCCGTTCGGTGAACTTTTCGTAGTCCATAGCTGTCCTCTTCCGTCCCGAGATGGGCCCAGAGCAATCCCCCCGCAGCAGCGGCAGGGATCAGGTGAGCGGGTAGCCACATCGCAGCCTGCGCCTGCCCTACCCGTATGCCGGATATGGGCAAGCCTCAGCCATGCGCCAAGAGGGGTCAGGGTGGGCCGAAGCGCAAGCTGGTGCCGCCCCCCAGAAAACCACTCCACAGACCCGTCCCCCTGACCCGCTCGAGGGTGGCGCGCAAGACCGGGTCAGGGTAGCGACCAAGGTAGATCTCCGCCCAGTGGTACTGGGCGCCGCGCACAGTCGTGCTGCCGAAGAAGTCCTGCGCCTGACCGACGCGGTCGCCAAGGCGCCGCGGATCAGCCAAGCTGTCGCGCACGAAGACCGCGAGCCGGTGGATCGGGGCTGCCGGATCCGCCCCCAGATCCACGCCGTTTTCGGCCAGCAGGCGGATGCTGAGGATCGTCGGTTCGATCGTGAAGACGTGGTAGTGCAACGCCTTGGCACCGCGCAGCAGTTCGAGCGGCAAGCTGCCGTCGGCCGCGATTTGAGTGAGGGCGAACTGCAAGCGGTCGACGGCCCAATCGACCAACCCGCGGTCTTGCGCGACAATCCCGGCGGCGAGGGCCGCCAGCACGGCCCAGTTCACATGGTTGTTGCGCGCAAGGTGGCTTGCCGGGTTGCTGTAGGCCGGCACCATCGCCCAGGCGACGTCAGCGAGCCACGCCTGCACCCGCTGCCCTTGCGCGGAGGCGAGCAGGTCTGGCGGCAACAGCATCGCGTTGAGGGACGCCGCACTCAGCGACCATTTGCGCTCAAACCCGCCCTGCAGGGTGACTTGGCCCAGCATGGCTTGGTTTGCCGCCCAGTGATCGAGCCAGCTGAGCAAGCACTGGGCAACCCGCCGGTCGCCCGCCTGGTGCAACAGCGCGTCGCCGATTTGGCCAAGCCCGCGGTTCAGCTGCTCCAACGGGGCGACGGCCTGAGTGCGTGCGGCCCATAGATCGGGGTCGATGATCGATCCGGTTGGATCATCCCGCCGGTAGAAGGGTTCAACCGCAACGTCCCGCGGCGGGACCGGCGGCTCGCCACACGCGAATCCCCCCGGTAGCGGCCGTGCCCGCGGGCGGGGCGAGCCCAAGTCCGGCAGACCGCGATAGGGCTGCGTCACCGGTGCACGGGGCGGTGCATCGAGGGTGAGGCGACAGGTGCGCGGACCGCGCGAGCCCGATGCCACCAGCCGGTCGCCGTCCAACCGGCCGCGATAGTCGAGGGTGCGCTCGGTCTGATCAAACCGGTAGCCACCCTCGACCCGCACCGTGCCATCCGCACTGATCCGCCCGCGCATCCAATCGAAGGATCGGCCATCGGCCGAGGTGCGCTCGACCGCGAACACGCCATCGCGGGCGATAGTCTGGAACGCGATGCTGAAGCCGGGCTGGCCGCCGATGCCGTCACAGACCGCAGCGCCGGTGAACAGCCGCCGCTCCGCCCAGGCCGACGGGGCGAGTGCCAACACCACACCGACAGCAAGGATCACCCAGCGCATGGCCGACAGCACCACAGACGCCGCCCGCTAACAAGATCCAGGCTTGCAGGGCTGCCCCCACTGGGGCACCTGAGGGGGCATGTCTCGCCCCGTCCTGCGCCCCGCCCGTGCCAGTGATGCTGCTAACCTCGCCCGGCTGCTCGCCATCCTAGCGGGGGAGGAGGGCTTGGCCGCACCGATCACCCCGTCCGCGATTGCAGCCGCCCTTGGCCGCTGGATCGACGCCTTGGTGCTCGACACCCCCGAGGGGTTGATCGGTGCGGCCGTGTTCTATCCCGGCTTCGACCTCGACACGGCCACTGGAGGCCTGCACCTAGAGGCCTTAATTATTGATCAGGCGGCCCGCAACCGCGGTTATGGGTTGCAATTGCTGGCAGCCGTTGCCGCGAAAGCGCGGGCCGACGGTGGCGCCTGGGTCGCCTGGTACGCGCGCGCCGCCAACCGCTCCGCCCGGCGCTTCTACCGGCGCATTGGTGCGGCGGAGGAACGCTACCTCAACCTCTATGTCCAGAACGCGGCGTTCGACGCTCTGGCCGATCAGGGCCGGCCGTAGCGCACCGTCGTTGACCCGCCGAGCCAGGTCGCCGTCAGCCCGGCCCCGCGTTGGCGCGCAACAGCGGCGGCGAGTGCGGGATCGGGATGGCGGGCAAGGTAGATTTCCGCCCAGGCGTAGCGCTGGCGCGGCACGACCGCGCTGCCGGAAAACGTCTGCGGGTGGCCGACGCGGGCTGCGACCATCGACGGGTCTGCCAGCGCATCGCGCACGAACCGGGCGAGCCGGTGGATCGCACCATTCGCCTCGCCCGAAAGATCAAGCCCGTTTGCGGCCACCAGCTCGAGTGCGAGGATCGTCGGCTCGATCGCAAAGGCGTGGTAGTGCGCGGCGAGGCCCGCCCGCTCCAATTCGAGCGGCAGGCTGCCGTCGGGGGCGACCTTGCCGAGCGCAAACTTCAGCCGATCAACCGCCCAGTCGACCAGCGCTGGGTCCTGCGCCACCAACCCGGTGGTGAGGGCAGCCAGCAACGCCCAGTTGAGGTGGTTGTTGTGGGCGGTGGTCATGCGCGGCGAGAGGTAGGACGGCACGGTCTTCCAGCCCAAATCGCCGAGCCAGGCGCTGATCCGCTGCCCGGCCGGGCTCTGGCGCTGGGCTTGGGTCAGCAGCATCGCGTTCAGCGCTGCGGTGATCGATGTCCACTTGCGTTCATACCCGCCTTGCTGGGTCGCGGTGCCCAGCATGCCGCCGGCACTGGCCCAGGCATCGAGCCAGCTCAGCAGACAGGCCGATGCCGCCGGATCAGCGCCACCTGCGACGACGATCGCATCGCCAATGCGGGCGAGACCACTCGACAGCGCCTGGAACGGCGCGCCCGCGTCGCGGCGCTGCTGCAGGCGATCGGGGTCGATCACCGAATGGGTTGGATCATCGGCCCGGTAGTAGGACGCGATGGTGAGATCGGCGACCGGAGCCGGCGGTTCCGCGCACGCAAAGGTCGGTGGACGGCTGGCACCAAGGGTCGCGCGCCGCTCCGCCAGATCCGGCAGCAGTCGGTAGGGTGTGGGCAATCCAGACGGCCCGGGCGCCGTCGCCGTGATCTCACACGCTTGGCGGCCGCGCTGCCCGCTGAGCGTCAGGCGCCGATCGGATAGCTGACCCGTGTAGCTGACCTGCTGCTCGGTCGGCCCGGTGACCCGGCCGGCCAGGGTGACCCGGCCATCGCCTGCGATGGTGCCGTCCAAGCGTTCATGCCCGGGCCGATCGGGCGCCCCGCGCTCGACCGTCAGGCGGCCGGCGCGCGCGGTCGCCCACCAGGGCTGCGCCTCGCCGCCGCCGCAGGTGATCGTGCCAACAAAGGCCCCGCTGCTGGCAAGCGCAGGGGCGGTGAGCAGTGCGAGCAGCGCACCAGCCATCATCGATCGCATGGATGCAGGCAATCACAAGACCTGGCGCTGGACAAGGACATCCCTCTCGCACCCGCCGTGCAATCGCGCTAGGATTGGGCCATGGCGCAAGTCCCCGTCCCTACGAAAGCCCCGAAGCCCCCGGCTGATGCGATCGATATGAACGATCCGGTCGAGGTCGCGCTCAGCGGCGTCAACGGCAAGGTGCGCCAAGCCATCGTGAAAAAAATCCGCGTCATGGTCGACCAGGACCCGAAGCAGTTCGTCAACGGCCTGCGCCAATTCCTCTACCAAGGCGGCGGCAAAGACTGATCACCGGGCTTGGCGAACTGCCCGACCCGTGCTACCCCCTTGCCCACGGACCCGTAGCTCAGCTGGATAGAGCGCTGCCCTCCGAAGGCAGAGGTCGAACGTTCGAATCGTTTCGGGTCCGCCAATTTCATTTCTGACAGCTCACACGCTCATCAAGCGGCGGATTGCGGCCTCATCCATGCTGGCTTGGTCGCCCGCGAGCACGATTTCGCCGCGGTCCATCACGTGCCAGCTGTCGGCCAGTTCCTTGGCGAAGTCGAAGTACTGTTCGACCAGGATGATCGCCATCCCGCCTTTGTTGCGCAGATAGCTGATGGTGCGACCGATGTCTTTGATGATGGAGGGCTGGATGCCCTCGGTCGGTTCATCGAGCACCAGCACTTTCGGGCGGGTGACCAGCGCACGGGCGATGGCGAGTTGCTGTTGCTGGCCGCCGGAGAGGTCGCCACCGCGCCGGCGCAGCATGTCGTGCAACACGGGGAACAGGTCGAACAACTCGCTGGGAATACTGCGCTCGGCACGCGGCAGGGGGGCAAAGCCGGTCTCCAGGTTTTCCTTCACGGTCAGCAGGGGAAAAATCTCGCGGCCCTGGGGCACGAAGGCGATGCCGCGGCGGGCACGGTCTTCCGGCTTCAGGCTGGTGATTACGGCACCGTCGAGCCGGATCGTGCCCGCACTGATCGGCTGCTGGCCGACGATCGCGCGCATGAGGGACGTCTTGCCGACCCCATTGCGGCCAAGCACGCAGGTCACCGCGCCGATCTCTGCCGTCAATGACACGGATTTCAGTGCTTGCGCGGCCCCGTAGTGCAGGTTGATCGCGTCGACGTGCAGCATCTCAGCGCCCCAAATACACTTCAATGACCCGCGGGTCGGCCGCAACCGCGTCGATCGTGCCCTCCGACAGCACGGCGCCTTCGTGCAGGCAGGTGACCTTGCAGCCAAGCGCGCGCACGAAGTGCATGTCGTGCTCCACCACGATGACCGAGTGATCGCGCTGGATTTCCTTCAGCAACAGGGCGGTCTCCTCCGTCTCCGCATCGGTCATGCCGGCGACCGGCTCGTCGACCAGCAGCAGCTTGGGGTCTTGCGCCAGCAGCATGCCGATCTCCAACCACTGTTTTTGCCCGTGGCTGAGGTCGCCGGCGCGGCGGTCGCGATGCTGCAGCAGGCGCACTTTGGCCAGGATCGCGTCGATCCGTTCCGGCTTCACCCGGTTGCGCTCGCCAAACAGCGCGGAGAACGGCCCGCGCTTGCCCTTTAACGCCAGCAAGATGTTGTCCGCCACCGTGTGGCTTTCGAACACCGTGGGTTTCTGGAACTTGCGGCCGATGCCAAGTTCAGCGATCGCCGCTTCGTCGTAGCGCCTGAGATCGATGGTGCCGTTGTCGAACAGCACGTCGCCCGCATCCGCCTTGGTCTTGCCGGTGATGATGTCCATCATCGTCGTCTTGCCCGCGCCATTCGGGCCGATGATCGCGCGCAGTTCGCCCGGCTGGAGCTCCAGGCTGAGGTTGCGGATTGCCTTGAAGCCGTCGAAGGCGACGCTGACACCGTCGAGATACAAAATGGAGTGGGTGGTGGCTTTCATGGCCCGACCTCCGGCGGGGCGGGGCGCCGTTTCAGCCGGCCGCGCACCTGATCCCACATCCCCAGAATGCCCTTCGGCATCGCGAGTGTGACCAACACGAACAAGCCGCCGAGGGCAAACAGCCAGTACGCCGCCAGCCAGCCCGTGGTGAACACCGTCTTCAGATAGTTGACGACCACCGCCCCCAACGCTGCCCCGACCAAGGTGCCGCGCCCGCCAACCGCGACCCAGACCACTGCCTCAATCGAATTGGCCGGCGACATTTCGCTCGGATTGATGATGCCGACCTGCGGCACATAAAGCGCGCCCGCCACCCCGGCAATCATGGCCGAGAGCGTAAAGACCACCAGCTTGTGGTGCTCAACCCG
>JAAFHH010000379.1 GCA_013297545.1 Alphaproteobacteria bacterium | reverse complement strand
TCACGAGCGCGGTCAGCAGGATTTCAAGAGCGAGGTCGAACGCTTCCCGCGCCTGTTCAACGCCGTCGAAACCGTGCCCGGTCTCACCTGGCCGACCATGGTATTCGAAGACGCGCTGACCTTGTTCTGGGGCGGGCGGCAAATCCGCTTGCTGCACCTGGGATCTGGCCACACCAAGGGCGACAGTGTCGTCTGGTTGCCGGCCGAACGCGTGCTCTACAGCGGCGATCTGGTGGAGTGGGGGGCAACCCCCTACTGCGGCGACGCGCACTTGACCGCTTGGCCGGCCACGTTGGCGCGCCTCAAGGCCCTGGGCCCGGAAAAGCTGGTGCCCGGTCGCGGCGAAGCCCTGTTGACGGCGGCGGAGTGCATCGCCGCCCTCGACCAAACCCAGGCGTTCGTGACCGACCTGATGGCGGCAGTGGGTGCGGGCGTGGCTGCCGGCCACGATCTCAAAGCGATCTACCGGGATACCTACGCGGCGCTAAAGCCCCGCTACGGCGGCTGGGTGATCTTCGATCACTGCCTGCCGTTCAACGTCACCCGCGCGGTCGACGAGGTGAACGGCATCAGCCATCCAAGGATCTGGACCGCCGAGCGCGACCGGGAGATGTGGCTCGCCCTCGAGGGCTAAAGCCGGCGCGTGATCGACCAGTAGCGCGCCGCCAAGATCGCCATCGAGACGATGGAGGCGATCAGCACGGCTTCGAACAGCCCTTGCGCGCCGCGTTCCAGCTTGATCGCCAGCACCCAGCCCGCCGGCAGCATCACCACGATGTAGCTGATGAAGTGGCAGATCGTCGGCCCGATTCCATCGTTGAAGCCGCGCAGCATGGAGGCGAGCACGACTTGGCCGCCATCGACCGGCATCACCAGGGCCACCACCAGCATCAGTCCCGCAACCACGGTGATCAGGGCGGGATCGGTGGTGTAGAAACTGGCGATCGGCAGTGCGAGCACCACGGCGGCGACGCCGGCTATGGTCATCACCACGGTGTTGAGGCCAAGCGCGACCCAACCCGCGCGGCGTGCTGAGGCTGGCTGCTGGGCACCGCGCAGGCTGCCGATGCGCACAGCTCCCGCACCGCCGATGCCCACGGCGGCCATGAACACCGTCGCCAGCAGATTGAGTGCCACCGAAAACCCACCGAGCTGCAGGGCGGAGACGTGGCCCGCCATGATCATCAGCACGGTGAAACCCATGGTCTCCAGGCCATTGCTGAGCCCGTTGGCGTAGCCGAGGCGGCGCTGGGGGCGCCAGCTCGACCAAGCGGGAAACAGCGTGCTGAACACGCCGAAGGTCTGGGCGCGCCGGTCCAGCACCACAAAGCCAACGATCGCGACCGCCATCGCTGTCCGCGTGATGCCCATGGCGATCACGCCGCCAACCGCGCCCCAAGTCACGATGCCGTCGACGAGGGCGAGGCACAGCACGATCTGCAACACATTGGCGGCGACGATCACCATCAAGCCCGGCTGCGGGCGCTTCACCCCTTCGAGGTAGAGCACGCTGACAGTGTAGACGAGCTGCCCCGGCAGGCCGAGGCACGCGAGCAGCATCACCCGCCCGCCCTCAACCGCGAGGTCTTCGCCCTGGCCAGTCAGGCGCAGAAAACTCTCGCCAAACGCGCCGATGCCGATGCCAACCGCGCCAAGGCCGAGGGCGAAGGGCAGGGTGCGTCGCCACACCGCCCCACACTCCTGAAACCGCTGTGCCCCATAGGCGAGCGAGGTGTAGACCGCGGTGCCGAGCAGCAAGCCGATCATGGTCACCAGCAGGGCCGCAAACGGCGATGATCCAATGGCGAAGTAGGCGAGCTCCTGGGCGTCGTACCGGCCGATCATGACGATGGTCGTCAAGGTCAACAGCATGATGCCGGTGCGGCTGAGGGCGGTTGGGATCGCCAAGCGGGTGGTTTCCGCCAAGTGCTGGCTGAGCGTCATCATGGGCATGGCGCGGACCCTAGTCCGCTTGGTCCGCCGCCACAGCCAATTGGATTGCATGGCTGACCACCGCTGGGTCGCCGATGTGATTGGCGAGCAGCAAGATCAACCGGGCCGCCCGGTTGAGTGCCTCTTCAGCACTGAGGTCGCCGGCCATCGCCACCAACTCCGCGTAGAGCGCGTCAGGGTTCGCGAGGTTCGGCGTCGTGATCAGGCCACTCATTGGGATGCTCCCATAGCCCGTGCCGTTGCGGTGGCGAGCCAGTCTGGCGTTGGCGTGCGGCTGCGCGCGGCGACATACCCATCGGGCCGCACCAGGTAGGCCGTACCCGGTGTCGCGTCGAATCGAGTCCAGGCGACGCTGTCGGCCGGCACGTCGATGCCGGTGAGGTCTGGGGCCGGCAGCGTGGCCCCAAAGCGCACCAGACTGGCACCCGCACCGAGGCTGCTGATCAGCCAGCGATCCCCAAGCGGTGCATCGGGGATCGCCATGCCGGGCTTCGGGCCGGCAGCGAAGCCAGTATCGGCGGAGGAGAGCGGGCTCGCGCGATAGACGGACGCTTGCGACAACCGCCCGGAATTGACCATCGGCCGGGCGAAGGCGTGGGTGGCAGCAAGATCGAGCACCGCACCGCGCAACGCCTGCGCCCACGGGCCTTTGGGGGCGATGAAATCGGTCGAGCGGGTGGAATGGCCGATATTGTCATCCGCCGCCTCGATCCGCTCCAGATCATAGCTCGCGAGCAAGGTCTCTGGGCTGGCACCGCGGATCACCCGGTCGAGCTTCCAGACCAGATTATCGATGTCTTGGATGCCGGAATTGGCGCCGCGCGCCCCGAAGGGGCTAACCTGGTGTGCGCTGTCACCGGCGAACAGCACGCGCCCGTGGGCGAAGCGCTCGATGCGCCGGCACTGGAAGGTGTAGACCGACGCCCAGACCAACTCGAACGCCCGGTCGCCCAGCATCTGGTGCAGGCGCGGCAGGATTTGGGCGGGTTGGCGTTCATGGTCGGGATCGGCATCCCAGCCGAGCTGCAGGTCGATGCGCCAGATGTTGTTCGGCTGGCGGTGCAGCAGGGCGGACTGGCCGGGGTGGAACGGCGGATCGAACCAGAACCAGCGCTCCGTCGGGTAGTCTGCCGCCATGCGGACATCCGCGATCAGGAAGCGGTCTTCGAACACCTTGCCCTTGAACGGGAGGCCAAGGCAGCGCCGGATCGTGCTGCGCGCGCCGTCGCAGGCGAGCAGCCAGGGCGTGTCGAGGGTGAGCTGGCCGTCTGCGGTCTCCACCTCAAGGCTGACACCGTTGTCGCGGGGTGCCACGCCCACGACCGTGTGGCCGCGCCGCACCGGCACGCCGAGGCCGGCTAACTGGTCGAGCAGGGCGCGTTCCACATCCGCTTGTGCTAGATTGATAAAGGCCGGCTGCTGCTGCAGGCCACCCGGCTGCAGATCGAACTGGTAGAGATCACGGGCACCCTTGAACACCCGGCCGCGCTGCCAGGTGATGCCGCTGGGCACGAGTTCGAGGCCGAGGCGATGGAAAATCTCCAGCGTGCGCTTCGCCCAACAAATCGCCCGGCTGCCATCGCTGACCGAGTGGCCGGCATCCAGCACCTCGACCGACTGGCCGCGCTGGGCGAGATCGAGGGCGGCGGCCAAGCCGACTGGGCCGGCGCCGATGACGAGGATGGGATTGGTTGCCATTGGTCACCCAAGCAAACGACAAGCAAAACATGACAGAGCCCTTAGATAAGGGCAACCCCGCACCAGCTATCGCCCCTTCCCCCGCAAGCGGCGGGAGGGGAAAGACGGGGAGGCTGACTACTCGTCTTTGCTGGGCTTGGGCAGTGGGACGGGCTTTTGCAGGAAGCCTGGGACATCGGCCCCAAATCCAACCACCGCCGGCCCACGGTCTTCCCGGTCGCGATCGCGGAAGCGATCCCGGCGATCATCGCGCTCGCGCGGTGGGCGCTCGCGCCATTCTTCGCGGCGGGGCGGC
>JAAFHH010000378.1 GCA_013297545.1 Alphaproteobacteria bacterium | reverse complement strand
CCACGTCCAGGCACTGCGCGGTTGGCGGTGGAGGGCCAAGTAGGCCTCCGCGATCGCTACCGGATCGAGCATGGTTTCCTGGTCGTCCGCTGCGCCGGCCGGGCGGATGCGGCCGTCGATGACGACGTGGCCGACATGCACGCCCTTCGGTGCGAGTTCGCGCGCCAAGCTCTGAGCCAACCCGCGCAGCGCGAACTTCGCCATCGCGAACGGGCTCGACTGGGCGTAGCCCTTTACGCTGGCTGAGGCACCGGTGAACAAGATCGTGCCGCGGCCGCGCGCGACCATGCGGGTCGCTGCCTGCTGCGCCATCAGGAAGCCGCCGTAGGCGCCGACGTTCAGCACTTGCGCTACCTCCGCCGGGTCCAAACTCTCGACCGGGCCGCGCAGGCGCATCGAGGGGTTGAACACTGCAAGCTCGACCGGTGGCAGAGCATCGTCGAGGCGGCGGAACAAGTCCGCCACGGCCGCCGGGTCGCTCGCATCACAGCCATAGGTCTTGGCGCCGATCTGTTCGGCCAAAGGCTCCAACTTGTCGGGCGAGCGGGCGGCCAGTGCCACCATCATGCCAGCACTCGAGCAGGCGCGGGCCAAAGCGGCGGAGAGGCCGGGGCCGGCCCCCAGGATCAAGGCGGTGCGAATCATTGTGCGGCCATTAGGTGGGGGCGGCGCGCGTGGCGGCGCGCGGCACAGGCGGTGGCGAAGGCTTGGAACAGCGCGGTCGAGGCCGCGTCCTCCAGCGGCTTGAATTCCGGGTGCCACTGCACGCCGATCGCGAAGGTGGAGGCTGCGATCACGCTGACGGCTTCGATCTGGCCGTCGGCGGCTGTCGCCTCCACAGCCAAGCCCGGTGCCAGCCGGTCGATGCCCTGCCAGTGCAGGGAGTTGACCAGGATCTGGTCTTGCCCGATCCAGCGCCGCAGCTGCCCGCCCGGTGCCAAGGTGACGGGGTGGATCGGGCGGTACTTCGCTTCCCAGCCCGGCTGGTCCTTCGGGGCCCGGTGATCGAAGCGGCCGGGCACCTCGTGCACAACTTGGTGGAGCGTCCCGCCAAGCGCCACGTTCAGTTCCTGGTGCCCGCGGCAGATGCAGAAAATCGGCACGCCGTGCGCGATCGCCGCGGTCAACAGCGGCAAAGTCGTGCCATCGCGGGCCGGATCGTGCAGCGTGCCGGGTGCACTGGCGGGGCCATCGTAGCGGGCGGGTTCGACGTTGGAGAGCGAGCCCGTGAACATCAACCCATCGACCAGCTCCAGCCAATCCTCGATCGGCTGGGTGCCGATCGCTGGCAGCAGCACGGGTGTGGCGCCAGCGGCGTCCATCACGGCGGTGATGTACTTGTCGCCAACCCGGTGGTCGAGCCGGGCATCTGCCGTGTCATCGACGGGTTTCGTGCAGCCAGTGATGCCAACAATCGGACGCATGCGCAGTCCCTTTCCTTCAAGCGTGGCGGCAGCCTGAAACAGATCGTCTGGCTGATCAATCGGGTTCGGGTGCCGGCCTGCTGTCGGCGGAACGTCGCAGCCCCTTGCGAGCGCGCGGCGAGGGCGCAAATACTGCGGCCATCGTGCATCGCTACGCCAACCCTGCCCGGACCCTGCGCATCGTTTCGGCTGTCTATCCTTGGACGGTTGGCGTGACCGTGCTTGGCCTCAGCATCGGCTTGGTCCTGGCCCTCATGCTCTCGCCGGCTGACTACCAGCAGGGGGAGACGGTGCGGATCATGTACGTCCACGTGCCCTCGGCCTGGCTCGCCCTGTTCGGCTACACCGTGATGGCGGTCTCCTCCGCCGTGGCGTTGGTCTGGCGCCATCCGGTGGCAGAGCTCGCCGCGCGCGCCGCCGCACCGATCGGCTGCGGCTTCACCATCGTCTGCTTGGCGACCGGCGCGCTCTGGGGCCGGCCGATGTGGGGGGCGTGGTGGGTGTGGGACGCGCGCCTGACCTCCGTGCTGGTGCTGTTGTTCCTCTACATCGGTTACATGGCGCTGGCCGACGCGTTCGAAGATCCAGAGCGCGGCGGCAAAGCAGCCGGCCTGCTCGCCATCGTCGGCTGGGTCAATGTGCCGATCGTCAAGTTCTCGGTCGATTGGTGGAACACGCTGCACCAGCCGGCCTCGATCAGCCGGCTCGATGCACCGGCCATCCACGCCAGCATGCTGTGGCCGTTGTTGACCATGACCATCGGCCTGTTTGCCTTGTTCGCCTGCCTGTGGATGCTGCGCTTGCGCGCCGAGTTGATCGAGCGGCGCAACCGGGTCCTTGAAGTCGCCGTCGCGGAGGGGGCAGCGTGAGCCACGCGACCTTCGTTTGGGCGAGCTACGGCGTCACCGCCCTCACCGTCGCCGCGATGGTAGCGCTTGCCTACCTGAAACTGCGCCGGGCCGAACGGCGCCAGAGCGAGCTGGACGCCGTGCGTCCGCGGCGGCGGTCGCCATGAGGCTGCGCAAACGCCAACGCCTGATGGCGCTCGGCCTCGGCTTGCTGGGCCTTGGCACCGCGACGGTGCTGGTGCTGAACGCCTTCGACGACAGTCTGGTGTTCTTCCACGCGCCGACCGACGTGATGACCACCCCGCCACCGCCGGAGCGGCGCTTTCGCTTGGGCGGGCTGGTGGAGGAGGGCTCGGTCACCCGCCAAGCCGATGGCGTGACGGTCGAATTTCGCGTGACCGACACCGTGACCTCGCTACCCGTGCGCTTCACTGGCGTGCTGCCGGACTTGTTCCGGGAAGGCCAGGGCGTGGTCGCCGAGGGCACGATGGTCGCTGGTGTGTTCATGGCGCGCGACGTGCTGGCGCGCCATGATGAGAACTACATGCCGAAAGAAGTGGCCGATGCCTTGAAGGCAGCCGGCCAGTTCAAGCCGGACCCTCCAGCCCTGCCAAGGACCCGGCCATGATCGCAGAACTTGGCCACTACGCCTTGATCCTGGCGCTGATGGTGGCGTCCCTCCAAGCGGTCCTGCCGCTGGTCGGCGCCCAACGCGGCGATGCCACCTTGATGGCAGTCGCACCGGCGGCGGCCAGTGCGCAGCTCCTCTGCTGCGCGGTTGCGTTCGCGACCCTGACGGTGGCCTACGTGACGTCCGACTTCTCGGTCGAGAACGTGTTCCAGAACAGCCACACTGACAAGCCGATGCTCTACAAAGTGTCTGGTGTGTGGGGCAATCACGAAGGCTCGCTCATCCTCTGGCTCGTGATCATGGCGCTGTTCGGGGCGGCGGTTGGTTGGTTTGGCCGCTATCTGGAGCCGACCTTGAAGGCGCGCACGATCGCCGTCCAAGGCATGATCGGCGTTGGGTTCTTGCTGTTTGTGCTGTTCACTTCCAACCCGTTTGAGCGCTTGAGCCCGGCGCCCGTGCAGGGTCAAGGCCTCAACCCGCTGCTGCAGGACCCTGGCCTCGCGTTCCATCCGCCGATGCTCTATCTCGGCTATGTCGGCTTTTCGCTCACCTTCTCGTTCGCGATTGCCGGGTTGATCGAGGGGCGGCTTGATCCGGCCTGGGCGCGCTGGGTGCGCCCGTGGGTGCTGGCGGCCTGGTCGTTCTTGACGGCCGGCATCGCGCTTGGATCGTGGTGGGCCTACTACGAACTCGGCTGGGGTGGCTGGTGGTTCTGGGACCCGGTGGAAAACGCCTCCTTCATGCCCTGGCTGCTGGGCACCGCCTTGTTGCATTCCGCCATCGTCGTGGAGCGGCGCGATGCGCTGAAGCGCTGGACCGTGCTGCTCGCCATCCTCACCTTCGCACTCAGCCTGCTGGGCACGTTCCTGGTGCGCTCCGGCATCTTGACCTCGGTGCATTCCTTCGCGGTCGACCCGACGCGCGGCATTTTCGTGCTACTGCTGCTGGGCGCGGTGGTGGGCGGTGGCCTGGCACTCTATGCCTGGCGGGCCCCCGCCCTGGAACCCGGCGGCCTGTTCCAGCCGATCAGCCGCGAAGGCGGGCTC
>JAAFHH010000377.1 GCA_013297545.1 Alphaproteobacteria bacterium | reverse complement strand
TTCAGCCACGGCAGCTTCACGCTGTTCTTGACCACGCGCTTTGAGCGCGACGCCGTGGTCTATGTCCGCACCGACCACGATGTCAGCTTGATGGACCGGCACCTGCTGGAAGTGTTCGCCAGCAACATCGCCGCCGGCTTCGACACGGTGGAACTGTTCGATCAGTTGAAGGCAGCGCAATTGGCCACTGTCGTGGCCCTCGCCGATGTCGCCGAACACCGGGATACCGATACCGGCGGCCACGTCATGCGGGTTGCCCGCTCCACGCAGGCGATTGCCAACGAGCTGCAGCGCGCCGGTCCCTACCGCGACCAGATCACGCCTTTGTTCCTCGAATTGGTTGGCACCGCCTCGATCCTGCACGATGTCGGTAAGGTTTCGACCCCGGACCAGATCCTGCGCAAGCCCGCCCGCCTGGATGCCGCCGAGCAAGTGGTAATGCAACGCCACGCCGCGACCGGTGCGGTGATGCTCTCGCGCGCCGCCAAGATGGCAGCGTCGCCGTCCTACTTGTCGCTTGGTGCTGAAGTGGCGATGCACCACCACGAACGTTGGGACGGCAAAGGCTATCCCAAGGGTTTGGCGGGCACCGACATCCCGCTCGCAGCAAGAATTGTCTCGGTATCCGACGTGTTCGATGCGCTGATTTCCAGGCGCCCCTACAAGGACCCGTGGCCGCGCGAAGAGGCGATCGATTTCATCAAAACCAACTCCGGCAGCCTGTTCGATCCCGTGGTGGTGGAAGCGTTCTTGAGCGTCGTCGACGCCGAAGCGCTCGGGTTCTGGGAAGAACTAACCAAGCCTGCCGCTGAGGCGAGTGCCGCGTAAAGCCTGCCCTCGACAGCGCCGGTGCCAATCGCTATACACCTCCTCCCCGTCGGCACCCCTGGAGGCCGGCGTGGACGGGTATTGGGATTGGCCCGCTACCCGCACCAGACAAGGAATAGTCTGATGAGCACAGTAATTGCGCTTCCTGCTGAAGCGCGTGACCGGGCTGGGAAAGGGGCCGCCCGGGCCGTTCGTCGGTCCGGTCGAGTTCCTGCAGTGATTTATGGCGATGGTCAGGCCCCGATCCTGATTTCGCTCGACCCGCGCGACTTGCTGCGCGAACTGCACAAGCCCGGCTTCAGCACCCACTTGTTCGACATCAAGATCGGTGACACCGCCCACCGCGCGCTGGCGAAGGACGTGCAGTTCCACCCGGTCAACGACCGGCCCTGGCACGCTGACTTCCTGCGCGTGTCCGGCAACACCCGCGTCACCGTCATGGTGCCGGTGCACTTCCGCAACATGGACAAGTCGATCGGCATGAAGAAGGGTGGTGTCTTGAACATCGTCCGTCACGAAGTCGAACTGGTCTGCCGTGCGGATGCGATCCCGGAAGAGTTGGCGCTCGACATCTCGTCGATCGACATCGGCACCTCGATCCACATCTCTGCCTTCACCCTGCCGGACGGTGCGAAGCCGACGATCACCGATCGCGACTTCACGGTTGCAACCCTGCAGCCGCCGACCAAGGCTGAAGCCGCGTAGCGGGGGCCGGCGGTGTGGCTGTTGGTCGGTCTCGGCAATCCCGGGGCGGAATATCGCCATCACCGCCACAACATCGGCTTCCTGGCGCTCGACCGCATTGGCGAGCGCCACGGCTTTGCTGGGTTTCGGTCCTCCAAGTTCCAGGCCGAGGTTGCTGAAGGCAGCCTCGGTCCGGACCGGGTGCTGGCGCTGAAGCCAGCCACATACATGAACCTCTCCGGCACTGCTGTCGGTGCCGCCATGCGGTTCTACAAAATCCCCCTCGAGCGCTTGGTCGTCGTCCACGACGAGGTTGATCTGCCCGGTGGCCGGCTGCGCACCAAGCGCGGCGGCGGGGCCGGCGGCCACAATGGTCTGCGCTCGATCGATCAGCACTGCGGGGTGGACTACCGCCGCCTGCGCCTCGGCATCGGCCACCCCGGCGACAAGGACCGCATGGTCGGCCATGTGCTGGGCAATTTCTCCGGCGATGATCGCGCCTGGCTCGATCCGGTGCTAGACGCGGTGGCGGAATACGCGCCGTTGCTGCTGGCAGCCGACGAAGCCTTGTTCGCGACCCGGGCGACCGCGCGGATCAAGGCCGCGTTGCCGCCGGCTTAAGTCGGCCCATCACTGCCCGGGATCGGCAGGTCTGCCACCACGGCGAAGAACGCTCGGCTGAGTGCCAACTGGGCGCGATCCGCCAAGGCGACGGCGTATTCGCGAATGACCGGATCGGCATCGATGATCGGCACCCGGGTCAGGCGCGAGTCGTGGCCCAGTTCCAAGTCCGCGATGTAGCCGACGCCGAGGCCAGCCGCGACGACTTCCTTACCGGCTTCGCGGGTTTCCACCTCGATCGTGCGCACCAACTTCGCGCGTGCTGCCGTGAGTGCCGCTTCAAACACCCGGCGCGTGCGCGAGCCTGGTTCGCGCACGATCACGGTCTGCTCAGCGAAATCCGCCATGCGCACGCCAGCTTGGCCGGCCCAGGGATGATCGCGACGCACAAAGGCGGCCACCCGGCTCGCCCCAAATGGCTCGGCAACCAGGCGCGGGTCGTTCTGCACATCCGCGATCACCGCGGCATCAATGCGGTGGCGCAGCAGCGCATCCAGCGTGTCGTCGCCGTTCGCGATCGACACCGAAAGGGCGAGCTTCGGGTGCCGCCGGCCGAACGCGGCCAGCAGCGGGGCAACATGAAACGGCGCGTCTGTGCCAAAGCGCATCTCGCCTTCGATCAACTCACCCGCGCGGTTCATCAGCTCTTCGGCTTCTTCGGCGGCAACGAACAGGCGCTGCGACATCGCCATCAATTGCTGACCAAGGGCGGTTGGCTCCACCGTGCGACCATGGCGATCCAGCAGCGAGACGCCGTATTGATCCTCTAAGGATTTCACCTGGGCCGACAGCGTGGGCTGTGTCACGCCCAACCGTTCCGCCGCCCGCGTGAAGCTGCCATCCCGTGCCACCGCGTGGAACGCGCGCAGCCAAACCAAATTCATCGACGACCCCTATGGCGCAAAGTTACTGGACCTATGCATAGGCGATCCCTGCCGGGTCTGACAATAGTTTATGTCTAAACTGTTTCACAATGGTAATCTGATCGTCGCGCGCAGGCCGCCGAGCGGGCTGTCGGTGAGTGCGATATCGCCGCCGTGGCCGCGCACCAAATCCCGCGCGATGGTCAGACCCAATCCAACACTTCCAGTGGTGGTATTGCGCGATTTATCCAGGCGATAGAACGGCTTAAACACGTCTTCGCGTTGTGCCCTTGGGATGCCCGGCCCGTCATCGTCGACCACCACCTCGACACTGCCATGGTCAATCCGCGCATGCACCGCGACCGTGGTGCCAAAGCGCGCGGCATTGGTGATCAGGTTGCCGATGCTCCGCCTGAGCGCGCTTGGCCGAGCGCCCAGCGTCAGCGGTGGATGGGGTTCGAGCGTGATCACCGTGCCATCCCGGCGCGCGGCGGTCACCAGATCCTCCAACAGCTGCGGCAGATCGAGATCGACCGCAGGCTCCGTGCCCTCCCCGCGCGCGAAGGCGAGGTAGCCGTCGACCATTCGTTCCATTTCTGCAATATCAGACTGCAGTTCGGCGGTCTCTGGCGATTCGGGCAGGAAGGCGAGTGCGAGTTTCATGCGCGTCAGCGGCGTGCGCAGATCGTGGCTGACACCGGCCAGCATCTCCGTGCGCTGGGTCACAGCGCGGGTGATGCGTTCGCGCATGCGGATGAATTCTTGGCCCGCACGGCGCACCTCACTCGCCCCTTCGATCTTGAAGCCCGGCGTGTCCCTGCCCTTGCCGAACGCCTCGGCAGCCGTCGCGAGCCGGCGGATCGGCCGGACTTGGTTGCGCATGAACGCACCGGCGATGGCGAACAACACCAAGGACGATCCAACCATCCAGAGCACGAACACATAGGTCGTCGCACTG
>JAAFHH010000376.1 GCA_013297545.1 Alphaproteobacteria bacterium | reverse complement strand
GCCTGCTGGCAGCAGGGGCCTGGGCATTCTGGCCGCGCGGCCAGGTGGAGGACGAGCGCTATCGCACCGCCGTGGTCGACCGCGGCCGCCTCGTGCAAATGATCACCGCGTCCGGGTCGGTCGCGGCCGAGGCGTTGGTGCAGGTTGGCTCGTCGATCTCTGGCCGCTTGATCGAGGTTTCGGCCGATTTCAACACCGAGGTGACCGAAGGCCAAGTGATCGCGCGGCTGGACAGTTCGGTCCAAGAAGCCCGCGTTGCGGAAGCCGAAGCGGATGTGGCGATTGCGCGCGCACAGTTGTTGACCGCAGAAGCGCAGGCCGCGCGCAGCCGGGCGGATTTGGAGAATTTGCGCGCGTCCTCCGGTGTCACCCGCGCCAATGTCGATCGCGCGCGGGTGAATTCGACCGATCTGGAACGCGAATTCAACCGCCGCAACGAACTCTTGGAGCGCGGCGCCGGCACCAGTGCGGACCGGGATCGTGCGCGCGCCCAGCGCGATGCCTCGCGCGCGAGCTTGGCGGCGGAAACTGCGCAGGAAATCGCTCAGCAAGCGCAAGTGCGCGCCGGGATGGCGCAGCTCGGCGTCGTCGAAGCGCAGATCGCCAACGCCACTGCGGCGGTGATGCAAAAAGAAGCCGTGCTGCGCCGGGCGCGGATTGACCTCGACTACACCTACATCAAGGCGCCGGTCGATGGCGTGGTGATCTCGCGCAATGTCGACGTCGGCCAGACGGTTGCGGCTTCGCTGCAAGCGCCGGTGCTGTTCACCATCGCGCGCGACTTGAAGGCGATGCAGGTCGAAGCCGCGGTCGATGAAGCCGATGTCGGCCGCTTGCGTTTGGGTCAGCCGGTCAGCTTCACAGTCGAGGCGTTTGCGGGCGAGGTGTTTCGCGGCCGGATCACCCAGATCCGCAAAGCGGCCACCACGGTGCAGACGGTGGTGACCTACGTCGTCGTGATCGCGTTTGCCAACACCGATGGCAAGCTAATCCCCGGCATGACCGCGACCGCGCGGGTGGTGATTGCCCAGCGCGATGAAGCGATCCGGGTCCCAAACGCCGCTTTGCGCTTCCGCCCGGCCGACGCGCCGGCGGCTGCGCGCAACAGCCGGGTCTTCGTGCTGGGGGCGGATGGCGAGCCGCGCAGCGTGCCCGTGCGCACTGGTGTGACCGATGGCTCAATGACCGAAATCGTCAGCGGCGAGCTGCAGCCGGGCGAGCGGGTGATCACTGGCCAGCGCACCCGCGTGGGGGCGCGTGGCGCCTCGCCGTTCGGGGTTGGTCTGTGAGCGAGCTCATTCGCCTGGAGCGCGTGACCCGGGTCTACCAGACCGGCGGCCACCCGGTGCGGGCGCTTGACGGCGTGTCGTTCGCTATTGAGGCCGGCGACATGGTCGCGATCATGGGGCCATCGGGGTGCGGCAAGTCGACGTTGATGAACCTGCTCGGCTGCCTCGACCGGCCGACCGAGGGCAGCTACACCCTCAACGGCACCAATGTCGCCAGCCTGAACGATGATCAGCTGGCGGATCTGCGCAACCGCACGCTCGGCTTCGTGTTCCAGAGTTTCAACCTGCTGGCCCGCACCTCCGCGCAGGAGAATGTCGAACTGCCACTCCTCTACGCCCGGCTGCCGGCCGCCGAACGCCGCGCGCGGGCATTGCAGCGCCTGGGCGACGTTGGACTGGCGGAGCGCGCGCACCACCTGCCGAACCAGCTCTCCGGCGGCCAAATGCAGCGTGTTGCGATTGCCCGCGCACTGGTGAACAACCCGGCCCTGATCCTGGCGGACGAACCAACCGGTGCGCTCGACAGCCGCACCGGCGTGGAGATCCTGGCCTTGTTCCAATCGCTCAACCGGGCCGGCATGACCGTCGTGATGGTGACCCACGATGCCGAAGTCGCCGCCTGTGCGCGCCGGGTCTTGCGGTTTCGCGATGGTCGGCTGATCGAAGACAGTGCCAACACCGCACCGCGCGACGCTGGTGCCGAACTGGTGGCGGCGTGAGATGAGCCTCTATATCCGCTTGGCACTGCGGGCGATGCGGGTCAACCGGTTGCGCGCCGCCTTGACCATGCTGGGCATCGTCATCGGTGTCGCCTCGGTGATTGTGATGGTGGCGATCGGGTCTGGCGCGCAAAGCCGCATCCAGTCGCGCATCGCGTCCCTAGGTGCCAATCTGATCATCATCATTCCAGGCACCGTCACCCAAGCCGGTGTGCGCGTCGGCACCGGCGCGCGGGTGACCTTGACCGAAGCCGATGGCGAAGCAATCCGGCGCGAAATCCCCGGCATCGTGGCGGTCGCCCCGCAGTGGCAGGGCACCGGCCAAGTGATCGCCGGCAACGTCAATTGGGGCACGCGCATCACCGGCACCACGCCGGATTTCTTTGAGGCGCGCGACTGGGACGTCGCGATCGGCCGGATGATTACGGCCGAAGACCTTGAAAGCTCGCCCAAGATCGCGGTGCTGGGGGCGACCGTCGCCCGCCAGCTGTTTGGCGAGTACGACGCGACGGGTCTGGCGAGCGACGGCCAGCCGATCCTCGGCCAGACAGTGCAGCTTCGGCGCACCCCCGTCATCGTGGTGGGGGTGATGGAACCGAAGGGCCAATCCGCCGGCGGCCAGGATCAAGATGATGTCGTACTGATCCCGATCACCACCGCCAAGCTGCGCGTGCTGGGCGCGAGTTCGGCCAATCGGCGGTCTGCCCATTCGATCCTGGTCGAGGTGGCGGAGGCGAGCATGCTGCACTCGATCGCTGAAGACATCGCGGAATTGCTGCGCCAACGCCACCGCCTGGCGCCGGACCAGGAAGATGACTTCTCGATCCGAATCTTGGCCGATGTGTTTTCCGCCATGGAGGGGGTGACGCGGATCATGACCTACCTGCTGACGGCCGTGGCGGCGGTGTCGCTGGTGGTCGGCGGCATCGGCATCATGAACATTATGTTAGTCAGCGTGACGGAACGGACCCGGGAAATCGGGGTACGGCGCGCGATCGGGGCGCGTCAGCGCGACATTCTGGCGCAGTTTCTGACCGAGGCCGTGTGCTTGTCGATGCTGGGCGGCTTGATCGGCATGGCGATTGGCGTCGCGGCCGCGTTCTCGATCGGCTGGTTTGCCGGCTGGCAGATTGCGCTCAGCCCAATGGCGATGCTGGTGGCCGTTGGGTTTTCGGCCGCGATCGGCGTGTTCTTTGGCTGGTACCCGGCCCAGCGTGCAGCCCGCCTCGATCCGATTGAGGCGCTGCGCTATGAATAGCGGCAGGAATACCACACTGTCGTTTTGGGTGTGGCAGATCGGTCAGTCGCCAGTAGCCGCGCGGCGGCGGCTATGCTAACCGTTCTGTCAGAATGCAGCGCGGGTTGCCGCGTGCGGGACAGTGGGATGCAGGCTCCATGGTGCAGATGACGATCGGATCTTTGGTGCGTGGTGCTGCGCTGGCAGCGAGCCTAGCCATCGTCGGCTGCGCGTCGACGCCGGCCCAACAGGGTGCCGTGTCCGATCCCGCCGAAGGCGTCAACCGCGCGATCTTCGGCTTCAACCGCGGCGTTGATACCGTGCTGATCCGCCCGGTGGCCTATGTGTACCGGGAAGCAGTGCCGCCGCCGGTGCGCGACCGGGTGACGGATTTCTACCGCAACCTGCGCAGCCCGGTGATTCTCGCCAATGACCTGATGCAGGGCAATCTGGAACGCGCTGGCAACACGCTTGCGCGCTTCTGGATCAATACGATCGGCGGCATTGGCGGTCTGGTCGATCTTGCGACGGTCGTCGGCATTCCGCGGCACGAAGAAGATTTTGGGCAGACCTTGGCAGTTTGGGGTGCCGGTGAAGGCCCTTACGTCATGCTGCCGCTGCTTGGGCCGTCGAACGTCCGCGATACCGTCGGCATGGTGGTGGATTTCTTCCTGGATCCGGCCGGCTATATCATCCGCGCGGAGTATGAGCGGGTGG
>JAAFHH010000375.1 GCA_013297545.1 Alphaproteobacteria bacterium | reverse complement strand
GTGGTCGCCTCCAAGGAATGGAACACTGCTATAGAGGGTCCGACGGCGTCGAGAGCGCCTGCTCAAGCTGCACGATGAGTGCCTTGAGCGTTTCCTCGCTCACACCGGTAATCCCGCCGCATTCACTGCCACGATCATCAATGTCGAAAAACCACCGCAGGAGGTGCAGCAAGTAGCGTGCTTCTGATGGCGACAGCGTGATGACGACGCATGATCGATCCCGAGCGGTGGCTGCCGATTCATTGATCCGCTTGACCAAGTGAAGCTCAACATCGTCTCCGAGCGCCCAGGCTGGCAGAAACGTGCGCTCAGCCTCCCAGGAGCCAAACAGCTTCCAAATCGCAGCATGATAAAGACCGCTGAGGCTGCCAGCATCCGATACAAACGAGAGCGCCTCTGTTCGGGTCATGACGCGTTTCCTCGCACAGCGGTCGCCTCCAAGGAATGCAATACGGCTATGGCCGTGTCGACGGTATCGTCAGAGCCTGCTCAAGCTTCACAATCAGGGCCTTCAGCTCGCCTTCGCTCGCACCGGTGATCGCGTCGCACTCATCACCGCGGTCATCGATATCGAAGAACCAACGCAGCAGGTGGAGCAGATAGCGCGCTTCGGATCGCGTCACCGTGACAACGACACGCGTGCGATCAGCAGCAGCCGAAGCCTCGTTGTAGAGCCGGTCTACCAGTTGAAACTCAGCCTCCTTGCCGAGTTCCCAGGCTGGCAGAAACGTTTCTCGCGCCCCCCACGATCCATGGAGCTTCCACACGCCCGCGTGATAGAGACCGCTGACGCTTTGAAAATCAGACACGAAGCTGGTTGAGTCACTTTCTGACATCTGGAGCCCTTTCTTTGCGGCAGACGAAGCGGTGCGCTCGTTTGCGTTGCGTCCCGATGGGTCAGGGTCGGCTCACCTGACCCCCGCCCGAAACGCAAACCGCCCGACCACAGGCTCAGCTGTGATCGGGCGGTCGCGGCGAGCGAACCAGCAGTGTGCCGTTTAGGTCCGAACGCGGGCGCGCTCGCGGCGTTGGTTGATCGCGGTCACATCCATGTCGCGCGCGCGGGTCAGGCGTTCCATGTCGGCTTCGCAGGCCGTGCGATTGCTCGGCTGGCAGGAGCCTTCGGCCTTCTGCATGTCGGCGCGAAAGCGGCTTTCGCGCGCGGCGATGGAACGTTCGTAGAAGCCGTCGCGCTCGGCGGCCGAAGCGAATTCAGTCGGCGGCAATTCAACACGCACGCTCGGCGGATACTTGTGGTTGGCGCCGCTCGCTGCGTCGACGATCAGCCCGATACCACCGCCGAGGATAAGGTTGCCGAGGGTGGCGCCGGTGAATTCGCTCTCGTGCTGCACGCTTGCCGGCTCCCGGCCAGGGGCGGTGCACGCGATGTTCAGCGGCAGGCGGCTGTTGGAGACGCGCGCTTGGCCTGGCGTCGGTGTCACCTGCGCCAAGGTCGCGCCCTCGCGCGAGATGGTGCAGGAAGCACCGACCGGATCGGTGCTGATCGAGACGCTGCTGTCCGTACCAGAAACAACAGTTGCGCAAGCGCTGAGCACGCTCGCGGCGGCAAACGATAAAACGATGGCTCGAAGATTCATCCCACTCTCCTTCGGCGCATTATTGGCTGTGCGCGTCGCGAGAGGCTGGTAGCAGACGTGTACCACTGAAGGCAAACGAAATGCCTATGGCAGCAACCAGTAAGGCTCAACCGGAACGGGGGTACGTGCAGCCAGATTCATCCGATGCGGGTCGCGTCGTGCGAACACAATGAGATCGTAGGGCGCATCCTTGGCCCAGGGCAGTGGTTCAAAGTGCGGGCGGATGCGGCCGATCGCCATGAAGGACCCGGCCTTGAAGGCATGCGACAGTGCGGGGGTCTGCCGCACCGTCTCCACCGCGTCATCGGCGTTCAGCACGACATATTCAAAATGATCGCCCTTGGTGGGATCGCGCAGGATCGCACTTTCGAACACCCGCACTTGGGGTGGTGCCCACCCCGGCATGACGTGGTGCAGCTCGCGCGCCGGGTTCTGAGCGCGCAGCGCCAGCCAAGCCCGCTGGTCGATCGCCACCGGCCCGTCACCCACCGTCAAGCGTTCCAGCCGTTCGGCGACGGTCGCGTAGTTCCGGCCCTCGAACTGGCTGGCACTGGTCCAGACCAGCAACAGACCAACCGCGGAGGCTGCCCCCGCCCCGATGAACAGCGCACAGCGCGCCCACAGCCGGTGGACTTCCGCGCGCTCAGCCCAGATCGCGCCGAGCACCAGCAGCACTGCTACAGCGGGGGCGAGGAGACGCGCCTGGAACGGGTAGATCAGCGCCGGCAGCATCAGCACGACGGCGGCAACGAACAGCGCGCGATCAAGCGACGGCAAGCGCCGGATCCGCGTGCCCACCACCACGATCGTGCCGACGATGATGGTCAATTCCGGCAGCACATCACGCGACTGCGCCCAAAACGAGAGGTCGAACAGCCGGCGCGGCAGTTCGAACACGAGGTAGTTGTTGGAGCCGTTCTGCAGCACCTGGGTGACGAACGTTCCCCAATTCTCGCCGACGTACCAGGCAAACAGCAGGCTCGGCACAGCAAAGCCGGCGCCGAGCGAGAGGACGTGATCAAGCCCGCGGCGCGTGGTGTGCCAGCCGTGGCCAGCGCGTTCCACCACCACCGCGGCGATCGCAACGAACGGTGCCAGCGGATAGTAGGACAGGCCCGCCATCGCGAGTGAGAAGCCTGCCAGACCGCGCCACGCTTCCGGGTTGGTCGCCCGGCGCGCCGTCAGCGAACAGGCGAGGTAGCCAAGGAACCACGCGGTCACCAAGGACTCGTAGCGGATATAGAGGCCAGCACGCAGGAAGATCGGCGAGCCGAGCAGCGCCAACGCCGCGAGCCCCGCCCACAGCACGGCCGCGCCAGCGCGCCTGGCCGCAAGATAGATCAGCAGGGACACTGCCAGCGGCGCCACGACGCTCTGCGCCGCAACCGCGACTGGGGAGACGCCGAGCAGCGCAAAAGCGGCCGCCTGCACCAGCATGGTCACCGGCGGCAGGAAATCGGCATCTGCGGACCCAACCGCATCGGCGTGGATCGCGCGCAGCGGCTGGCCGTGATGGAGAAACTGAAATGCCGCTTCGGCGAACCACACTTCGTCGCCGGTCATCACGGCGGGGTAGAAGCCAGCGCGCAGGGTCAACACCAGCGCCACAATGGTCCACGCGACCACCAGCACCAGTCTGGTGTGCGACACACGCGGCAGGGCAATGGCGGCAGTGACAGTGGACATGGGGGCAGACACCCGGCGTTCGAGCCGAGCGGAAACTAGGGGCTTGCCGGCCCCACGACAAGAGCCGATGTAGACAAAATGGATTAATCTTTGGTCAGTGGTTTGTCATTGCCTGAAGCTTCATCAATTCGTGCCCAGTGCGTGAGCACTCGGTAGAGTAAAGGGGCAAGCGAAATCACCAAAAAGATCCGGATGATGTGGTGAGTCGCAACAAAGGCCGTGTCCGTGCCGAGGTAGAGCGCGATCAACGACATCTCCGCCAAGCCCCCCGGCGCGTAGGCCAGCAGCAGGGCAACAAAGCTGCCGCCGGTCGCCCAGGCGATTGCAGCGGCGAAACCAACCGAGATCGCGATCATCGCCAGCGTCTGCAGGGTCGCGATGCGCGCGACCCGAACGAGCGCCGAGATCGACGCGCCCGCAAACCGGCAGCCGATCGCAGCGCCAATGATCAGCTGGGCCGCCGCCACCGCGATCGGCGGCGGGCTCGACGCGGTCCACCCGACGACGTGGATGATGGCGGAGGCGATCATCGCCCCCATCATCTCCGGCGCTGGCAAGCGCAGCAGCCGGCCAAGTGGCGGGCCAACCACCACGCACCCCAGCAGCCAGAGCAGATCAATCGCACTCGGAGTGGCCTTGGGTGCAGGGCCGAGCAGGCCCGCACTTTCGTACCCAACCGTCAGGCG
>JAAFHH010000374.1 GCA_013297545.1 Alphaproteobacteria bacterium | reverse complement strand
CCACGCCATGTAGGACGGGCTGACGAATTGGGTCAGGTTCGCCTGCAGCACGCCCGCGAACCCGCACATCGCACCGGCAATCACGAAGGCCGCGAGCTGGTAGCGGAACACCGAAAACCCGAGTGCTGCCATCCGCCGGGCATTGGTCTTGGCGCCGCGCAGCACCATGCCAAAGCGGCTGGCGACCACCCGGTGGCAGAACCACAGGCACGCCGCCAAGGTCAGCACGCTCAAGAAGTAGAGCACCAGGGGATGGTCCAGCGAGCCGATGCCGAGGACGGAGCGTGCCTCGATCCGCAAGCCATCATCGCCGCCGTACTGGCGCAGCGACGTGAACAAAAAGAACAGCATCTGCGCGAACGCGAGCGTGATCATGATGAAGTAGATGCCGCTGGTGCGCAGCACCACGAGCCCAACCAGCAAGCCAAACACCGCCGAGATCAGCACGGCGAGTGGCCATTGCAGCCAGGCACTGGTCACCCCGTGGGCGGCCGCAATACCAACCACATAGGCGCCAAGCCCGAAGAACGCCGCATGGCCAAGGCTGACCATGCCGCCATAGCCGAGGATCAAGTTGAGGCTGGTGGCCGCGATCGCGAAGATCACGATGCGGGTGGCGAAGCTGAGGTAAAACTCCCCACCGCCGACCTGGGCGGTCAGCACCGGCACCAGCAGCGCTGTGGCAGCCAGGATCAGGGCCGTTGCACGCACGCTCATCCGGTGCGCGCCGGGAACAGGCCCTGGGGCCGCACGGTCAACACCACTGCCATCAGCACATAGATCAGCATCGAGGCGACGGCCGGCCCAACGGCGGAGGCGAGCTGACGATCGAGCAATTCGCGCAACAGCATCGGCAACAGTGAGCGGCCCATGGTGTCGACTACGCCAATCAACAGCGCCGCCACAAAGGCACCCCGCACCGAGCCAATGCCGCCGACGACAATCACCACGAAGGTGAGGATCAGCACGCCGTCGCCCATGCCGCTTTCAACCGCCAGGATCGGCGCTGCCATCACCCCAGCAAGCCCCGCCATCCCGGCACCAAGGCCGAACACCAACGTGTTCAACCGCACGATATCGACGCCGAGGGCCGCCACCATGTCCCGGTTGGCAGCACCGGCGCGGATCAGCATGCCGACGCGCGTGGCGGTGATCAGCCAGACCAAGAAGCCGGCGACGCCAAGGCCAACGCCGATGATCGCCAGCCGGTAGGTTGGGTAGACGATCTCGCCATCGAACAACTCGATCTCGCTGTCGAAGATCTCTGGCACCGGCACGAACAGCGCGGTCGCCCCCCAGACCATGCGGACCGCTTCGTTGAAGAACAAGATCAAGCCGAAGGTCAGCAGCACTTGGTCCAGGTGATCGCGCTTATAGAGGGGCCGCAGCGTTGCCACCTCCAGCACCAGCCCGACCACCACCGTGGCGGCAACCGCGAGCGGCAGGGCCAGCAGGAATGATCCGGTCCACGCGGTCAGCGCGGCCGCGAAGTAGGCGCCCAGCATGTACAGCGAGCCATGCGCCAGATTGACGACATTCATGATCCCAAGCACCAAGGTCAGCCCGGCGGCCATCAAGAACAACAGCACACCGAGCTGAACCCCGTTCAGCGCTTGGGAGACGACCAGTTCGATCATGCGGGCAGGCTACCAGCGCATCGCGCACTGGCTGGCGTAGGCATCCCGGTGGTTTTCCAGCACGACACCGCGGTTCGACTGCACAAGGCGCCCTTGGGCATCGCGCACCGTCTCGTATAGGTAGAAGTTCTGGATCGGGAAATGGTTGTTGTTGAAGCGGAACGGCCCGCGCACCGACGGGAAGTCCGCCTTGCGCAGCGCGTCGCGCACGCTGTCCTTGTTGCCGAGGTTGCTCACCGTCAGCGCGTTGTGCAGCAAGCGTGCACTGTCATAGGACTGGGCGGCGTAGGTCGATGGCATGCGGTTGTGCTTGGCGAGGAACGCGCGCACGAACAGCTCGTTGGTGCCGGTCGCCAAGTCGTAGGTCCAAAACGCCGTGCCGAAGGTGCCGAGCGCTGCGTCGCCCTGGGCTTCCACCGTGGTCGCATCGACCGTGAACGCGGAATAGAGCGGGATGCGCCGGGTCAGGCCCGCTTGCGCGTATTGGCGGACAAAGTTCACACCCATGCCGCCGGGATAAAACACATAGGTCGCCGGCGGACGGGCGGCGCGGAGCGTGGTGATTTCCGCCGAATAGTCCGGCTGGTTCACGGTCGTGTAGACCTCATCGATGATGCGGCCCTTGAACTGGCGCTTGAAACCAGTCAGCGCGTCGCGCCCGGCTTGGTAGTTCGGCGCCATGATGTAGGCCGCCCGCACGCCCTGGCGCTGCAGGTGCGCGCCCATGGCTTCGTGCGGCTGATCATTCTGCCACGCGGTCGAGAAGAAGAACGGCGAGCAGCGCTGGCCGGCGATTCCGGACGGACCGGCGTTGCCGCTGATCAAGAACGTCTGGCTTTCAATCACCGGCTGGTAGACCGCCAGCATAACGTTGGAGAACACGATGCCGGTGATGATGTCGACCCGGTCGCGTTGCAGCAGCTTTTGCGCCACTTGCAGGCCGACGTCTGGGCGCAGCTGATCGTCTTCGCGGATCACTTCGGTGGTGAGCCCGCCGATGCGGCCGCCGGAGTGTTCTACGCCCAGCATGAAGCCATCGGCCAAATCCCGCCCAAGCGCGCCGCCGGGACCGGAGAAGGTTGCGATGAAGCCGATCTTCAATTGGCCTTGCGCCATGGCAGGCACTGCCAGCGCCAAGATTGCCGTGGCCGCCACGGCACCGAGCATACGCTTCATGGTCATGCGTTCCCCCTCGATCATCAGCGCGACTGATCCCCACCAGGCGCGTCGTGTGGTTTTAGGCCAGTTTGACCAGGATGTCGCCGTCCTTCTCCTGCACTGCATAGGTTTTCACGGCGATTGAAGCCGGCGCACACAGTGCCCGGCCCGTCTTGATGCTGAAGCGCGCCGCATGGATTGGGCACTCGATCTCGCCATCTTCGAAGTAGCCGTCCGACAACAACGCATAGGCGTGGGTACAGACATTGTGCGTCGCGTAGACCGTGCCCTCATGGCGATAGAGTGCCAAGTCTTGGCCGCCAACTTGCACGCCGATAACGGCGTCGGGTTCAAGGTCGGATGAAGCGGCGGCGCGGATCCAGGTGTCGGTCATGGGGTGGTCTCCGTTACGTCGATGGCTTGCGTGCCACGACGACAGTGCCGTGGCGATTAACCCAGGCGGCGAGTTGGAACTCGCGGCGTAACCGCTCGAACGCCGGCAAGTGCTGTAAACCAAGCAGGCCGATATGGCAGGGTGCATCGGCATCATCCTGCACGGGATCGAGGTTTTGGTCCTCGGCAGCGCCGGCTGTTATCAAGCAATAGCCAATCGGCCGCATGAGACCGACGCGACCATAAGCAGCCTGCTCTGATCCGTCAGACTGCGGGCACTCGACCCACTGACAAGACAAGGCCGCTTCCGTCTTCACCGCATCGGATAGTGGGCGAAGTTCGAACACTGTGGCCCGCACACCGAGCTTGTTAGGCCCCATCTCCAGCATCTGCTTGCTCGCAATCGCGCGCAGCAAACGATGATCGCGCTTGAGCACCTGTGCCGCAGTCGTCATGGGTGTGACGTCATGCCAACCAGGAGCGTAGGATGTCCCGGATCGCGCGCTCGTCGAGCGAGGCGAGGCGTTCGACACGGGCGCCTTCGCCGACTGTCATGGCAATCAATGCCGCCTCACCCAGCTGAAAGCGCACTGTCACGTGGTGATAGGTCTCCAGCCATCGCGCCGAGTCGCCCGTGACCAAGTCCACATCGAGTGTATTGCCGCCAGCCCAGCCGAAAGCCGGATCTCGAACGGGAAAGCGCTGCAGGAACGCTTGTGCCTCAGCCACAACAGCTGGCGCTGGCGGCCGCCATCCGGGCTCCAGCTCTTCGGGATGATCGTGCAATTCGGCGATAAAC
>JAAFHH010000373.1 GCA_013297545.1 Alphaproteobacteria bacterium | reverse complement strand
CATGTCGGAATACATGGAACGCCACTCGATCAGCCGGCTGATCGGCGCGCCACCGGGCTATGTCGGCTTCGACCAGGGTGGTCTGTTGACCGACGCAGTCGACCAGCACCCGCACGTCGTGCTGCTGCTCGATGAAATCGAAAAGGCGCACCCGGACCTGTTCAACATTCTGTTGCAGGTGATGGATCACGGCAAACTGACCGATCACAACGGCAAGATCGTCGACTTCCGCAATGTGATTTTGATCATGACCTCCAACGCCGGAGCAGCCGACATGGCGAAGGCGGCGTTTGGCTTCGAGCGCGAACGGCGCACGGGCGACGACTTGGAGGCGATTGAAAAAACGTTCACGCCGGAATTCCGCAACCGCCTGGATGCCGTCGTGCGGTTTGCGAACCTAACGCCGGAAGTGATGGACCGGGTGGTCGATAAGTTCATCGCCCAGCTCGAAGCCCAGTTGGCCGATCGGCACGTCTCGATCGAGCTGGATGATGCCGCCCGCGGCTGGCTCGCCAAGAAGGGGTTTGACCCGCTCTATGGCGCGCGTCCGCTCGGCCGGGTGATCCAGGAACACGTGAAGAAGCCGCTGGCCGATGAACTGTTGTTCGGCAAGCTGGTGCGCGGTGGCGGCGTGGTTGTGGGCGTGGTCGACGAAAAGCTCGTCTTCACGGTGACTGAGGCGCCAAAGCGGGTTGAGCCGAAGGAAACCTTGGTGGTCGAGGCGATTGATTAGGCTGCCACGCTGGGTCTACCGCGTTGGCTACCGGATCCTCAGGGTCTGGTGGTACCTACGCCGACCGCACACCCGCGGCGCTGTGTTGGCGCTGTGGGCGGGACCCAAGCTGTTGATCGTCCAGACGTCGTACCGCCGCACGGTGTCGCTACCGGGCGGCGGTCTTGATTCGGGTGAGACGCCGATCGCGGGCGTGCTGCGCGAACTGAAGGAGGAGGTAGGCCTGACACTGCCGGCTGATGCTTTGCGGCTCGCCCAAGAGTTCGACCAGATTGTCGAGCATCGCCGTGATCATGTGTGGCTCTTTGAGGCGGAGGTGGCCGAGGCACTGCCCGTTCACCCCGATGGCCGCGAAATCTTGGCAGCGACGTGGGTTGAGCCCGCGACCTTGGCGCCGGAGCGCGTGCCCAAATTCCTCGCCCGTTATTTGGCGGAGCGGGCGGGTGGCTCCTCATCATCGTGCAGCAGGGCTGCGATGTCCGCCGGGGTGAAGTAGAAACCCACCACCATCTTCAACACGCTCGCCGTCACGTTCTGGGCCATCGGGATCGCACTCTTGGTGCGCCCGCCCGCCACCTCCCGCACGCGCAAGAGCGCTCGGACATAGACGATCCGGCAGAGTGCCTCGAGGTTATCGGCGTCATAGCGTTCGCGTGCCAGCTGACCGACCAGTTTTGCCAGTCGTTCGGCTTCCGCTTGGGTGATGAGCCGGGTTTTTTGGCCCGCGGGCGGAGCGGCGGGATTGGTCATCCGGCACCCCCTCACGGACAATGGTCGGAGCGAGAGGATTCGAACCTCCGCTCTCCTGCTCCCGAAGCAGGCGCTTTACCAGGCTAAGCTACGCTCCGACAGCCTGTCGCCGGCCCTGTCGAGCCGGGCCGCCGTTCTAGCCGACGCCTTGGTGGGGCGCAAGCGGTTTCGCACGCGCGCTGACCGCGTAAAGCGCGATCGCGGCAGCGTTGGAGACATTGAGCGAGGCGAAATCCGCCACCGTCGGCAGGCGCGCCAGCGTGTCGCAGCGCTCGGTCGTCAGGCGCCGCAAGCCGGAGCCTTCCGCGCCCAGCACCAGCGCCGTTGCCTGATCGGTGAGTGCGTCGGCCAAGGTGGTTTGCGCTGTGCCATCAAGGCCGATGCACCAGACCCCAGCGGTCTTCAAATCATCGAGGGCCCGGGCGAGGTTGACCACGCGCACCAGCGGCACTCGCTCCATCGCGCCAGACGCGGCTTTGGCGAGCACGGCGGTTTCCGCCGGCGCACCGCGATCGGGCAGCACGACGGCGGCCGCCCCAAAGGCAGCAGCCGAGCGCAGGATGGCGCCGACATTGTGCGGGTCCGTCACTTGGTCGAGCACCAGGAAGCGGGTCTGCTGCGTCACATCGCCCAGGAGATCGTGCAGCGCCGGCTGCTCGAGTGCTGGGGTCTGCAGCGCGATCCCCTGGTGCACGGCTTGCGGGCCGACCAGCCGGTCGATGAACACGCGTTCGACCACTTCCATCGGCAGGGGCAGGCGCCGTGTGCCGAGGGTTTGCGCCACTTCAGCTGTCACCACCAAGCGCTGCGGGATGCGCTTTGGGTTCGCGAGCGCGGCTTCAACAGCGTGGGTTCCGAACAACCAGCCGCCAGGCGGAGCGGCGGGTCCGCGGCGGGTGGGGACGGGTCCGGCGGGCTTGCCACCGGGGCGGCGGGGAGGGGGGCGCATTGACATCGGCCGCACTCTAGCTAGGCCCGCGCGCCGATGCATCCCTTATGGTGACAGCGGGAAATCGGCGTTGACAAGGTAGGGGCCTTCAGCATACCTCAGGCCTCCGCCGCGCCGGCCCCTCGGGGACGGCCGGGGAACGTGGTTATTCCGGAGGGGTGGCCGAGCGGTCAATGGCAGCAGACTGTAAATCTGCCGACGGTAGTCTACGAAGGTTCGAATCCTTCCCCCTCCACCACCGCCTCTGGCGGTGAGCCACCGGGGGCAAGAGTGACCCCGACCAGACACCCATCGGCATGCTGTCAGGAACCCGCGCGGGCATTGGACGACCGGGCGTTGGATACGGGCGGGTGTAGCTCAATGGTAGAGCACCAGCCTTCCAAGCTGGCTGTGAGGGTTCGATTCCCTTCACCCGCTCCATCGCCCATCCGGAAGACGGCCGCGGGACGACTGAACCCCACTGGACTGGCTGAAACCGAGGGCGAGCGACGTTATGGCGAAGGCAAAATTCGAGCGGAATAAGCCGCACTGCAACATCGGCACGATCGGTCACGTCGACCACGGCAAGACCTCGCTGACGGCTGCGATCACCAAGATCCTGGCGGAATCGGGCGGGGCGACCTTCACGGCGTACGACCAGATCGACAAGGCGCCGGAAGAAAAGGCACGCGGGATCACGATTTCGACGGCGCACGTCGAATACGAGACCGGCAACCGCCACTACGCGCACGTCGACTGCCCCGGCCACGCTGACTATGTGAAGAACATGATCACCGGTGCGGCCCAGATGGACGGCGGCATTCTGGTCGTGTCGGCTGCTGACGGTCCGATGCCGCAGACCCGCGAGCACATCCTGCTCGCCCGCCAGGTCGGTGTGCCGTCGCTGGTCGTGTTTATGAACAAGGTCGACATGGTCGACGATCCGGAACTGCTCGAACTGGTTGAGCTGGAAGTGCGGGAATTGCTTTCCTCATATCAGTTCCCGGGCGACGACATCCCGATCATCAAGGGCTCGGCGCTGTGCGCTCTCGAAGACCGCAACCCGGAAATCGGCCGGGACGCGATCTTGAAGCTGATGGAAGCGGTCGACGCCTACATCCCGCAGCCGGAACGCCCGAAGGATCGGCCGTTCCTGATGCCGATCGAAGACGTGTTCTCGATCTCTGGCCGTGGCACCGTGGTGACCGGCCGTGTCGAACGCGGCATCGTGAAGGTGGGTGAGGAAATCGAAATCGTTGGTCTGAAGGCCACGATCAAGACGACTTGCACTGGCGTGGAAATGTTCCGCAAGCTGCTCGATCAAGGTGAAGCCGGTGACAACATCGGCGCCCTGCTGCGCGGCACCAAGCGTGAAGACGTTGAGCGTGGCCAAGTGTTGGCCAAGCCCGGCTCGATCACGCCGCACACCAAGTTCCACTGCGAAGCCTACATCCTGACCAAGGAAGAAGGTGGCCGTCACACGCCGTTCTTCTCCAACTACCGGCCGCAGTTCTATTTCCGCACGACCGACGTGACGGGGATGATCAAGCTGCCGGAAGGCACGGAAATGGTGATGC
>JAAFHH010000372.1 GCA_013297545.1 Alphaproteobacteria bacterium | reverse complement strand
CTGATGGCGCGCGACAGCACGGGCGACTTCGCCCGTGAAGCTGCCGGTGTTCGCTGGATCATCCAGCCGCACATAGTCGACCACCCAGCCGGCTTGCCGCAGCGCTTCGGCATGGTGGCGCATGGCGGACAGGATGAAGGCGATCTTCTTCACGTGATGGCGGACGTAGGTCGTCTCCTCCGCCACCTCGACCATGAGCACGATCGAGGTCGCTGGGTCCGCAGCGGTGAGTGACGCGAGCTGCGGCGACAGCTGGTCGCCGAGGATCGGCAGCAGGGTGGTCATCGGCTCAGTACGGCAGCCGCGTGCCGTCCCACGCGAACAGGCCGCCGCTATCGTGCGGGCCGAGGCCGTTCAGCACCGCCACCATGTGGGCAGCGGATACGGCTGGCGTGAACAGTTTGTCGCTGGCAACCGCGGCCTGGAACGGCCGCGACAAGTCCGTGTTGACCGTGCCGGGGTGGAGCGCGACACACAGCGCCTCTGCCCGAGTGCGCGCGAGTTCGATGGCTGCCGTGCGCACGATCTGATTGAGGGCGGCTTTGGCAGCCCGGTAGCCGTACCAGCCGCCCAAGTGATTGTCCGTGATGCTGCCCACCTTGGCGGAGATCGCGGCGAACACGCCCCGGCCTTGGCGCGGCAGCAGGGGTAGGAAGTGCTTGGCGACCAGGGCGGGGCCGATCGTATTCACGGCAAACAGCCGGGTGAGTGCCGCAGCGTCGAGGCTGCGCCAAGTCTTCTCCGGCTGGATCGCGCCGTCGTGCAACAGCCCGGTTGCGACGAAGACGAGGTCTGCGGCACCGACGGCAGCAGCCGCCGCCGCGATCGAAGCCTCATCCGCGAGATCGAGCGCGCCGGTGCTGACGCGAGCCCGCTCCGGCAGCGCCCGGCGGGCAAAGGCGTGCACCACCTGAACAGCTGGGTCTGCTGCCAGCAGATCCACCATGGCACCACCCAGCCCGCCACTGGCGCCAATCACTACCGCGGTCACGGGCTTCGGAAAGCCGCTCAATCCAGTCATCCAACTACCTCGTCTCGAACAGGGTGGGTTGCCGGGGGCCAATCCCGGCATCGCGCAACAGGCTCGCGATCTGCTCGCGAAACTGGAAGAAGCCGCGCTTGGCGTGCGGCCAGGCAGCGCTGTCCCATGCCCGGCGCTGCCAGTGGATCTGAGGCCCGAAGACTGCGCTCTGCGCCGGGCCGACCGGCGCATAGGCCGACACAATCGGCAAGCCGTTGGCCCAGGCCGCTATGTCTGCAATCGCGACGCGCTCAACCGGCCGACCCGTTGTAGCACCGAGGCGGGTCGCCGCATCGTCGAGGGCGCCCGCGATGAACCGGGTGACCAGAGGGGCCGCGCCGCGCTCAACCGGTTGATCGAGCACCGCGATGCGGTCGGCGGTCAGTTCCGGCGAGAGATCCTCTTCGGTCACCAGCAGCGCGACCGGGCCGGTTGGTAGAGGTGCCTGCAGCGGCAGAGGGCGCATCGCGACCGGCGGGTCCGCCGGCAGTGGCACGGCTACCGACGCCAAGCCCTGGGGCTGAAACCGACCCTGGGTGTAGCGTTCAATGTTGTCGGCGCGCGCCAGATAGGTTTTGCCGACAGTCTGCAAGCCCGCCACCCAGCGCCAGGACAGCGTGTTGGACGCCGGATCGCCATCCAGCAGATGGCGCAAGAACCAGTCGGCACCGAGCTGCCACGGCAGCTTGAGCGTGAACACCCAAATCGAGGCGAACCACATGCGGGCGTGGTTGTGGAGATATCCCGTCTCGACCAGTTCCTGCGCCCAGGCATCGAAGCAATCAATGCCCGTGCGGCCCTCGACCGCGGCGGCGTAGCCAGGCGGACGCTCGATCGTCTGAACGTCTCGGCAGTAGTGCCGCCAGACGTCCGGCCGCTGCTCCAGCCAGCCCTTCCAGTAGGTGCGCCAGCACACTTCTTGAATGAACTTCTCGGCCGCTGCTTGTGAGTGGCGGCTGGTCACTGCCGCCAGCACGTCGCTCTCCGCGATCATCCGGTAGCGGATGTAGGGCGACAGGCCGGACACTTCTGGCCGCGCGCCCGGGCCACTGTCGTGGTTGCGCCGCTCCGCGTAGGCCCGGCCGGATCGCGGCAAAAACTGCTCGAGGCGCTGCAACGCTGCTGTGCGGGTTGGATGCCAAGTCATGCAGCAGGACATAGAGCCGGCCGGTGCTTCGACCAGTGCGACCCGCTAGCGCGTCAACGGTGGCGCGTCTGCGACAGCGGGGCTGCCGCCCTCCCCGACCACCACGAACGGCGCCCAGAACAAGGGGTGGGCGAAGTGCGGATTGCGCCGGTCGCGTTGCAGAGCAAGCTGGGCCCGGCGCAAGGCTTCAGCCCGGCGCACCCCCGGTTCAGCGGCGAGCGTGCGCAGCATCGTCGTGGTGGTCAGCGTTGCTGCATCGGAAGCGACCGCCCAGTGCGAGACCAGCAGTGCCCTGGTGCCCGCATAGAAAAACGCCCGGGCGAGGCCCGACAGGCCCTCCGCCCCCGGCTTACCATCGGCCGCTGCCGTGTTGCAGGCGGACAGGATCACCCAATCCGCATCGAGCTTGAGGTCCGCCACTTCGGCCGCGGTCAACAGCCCATCATCGTCGCCACTCGCCTGATCCGGCGGCGTCAGCACCAAAGCGGGTTCCGTGGTGCCAGCCAGTTCCCCCGCCGTCAGCGCGTGGGTCGCGAATGCGAGCACCCGGTAGCGGCTGAGATCCCGGTGCTTGACGGTGGTCTCCCGCGCGTCGGCGCCGAGCAGCAGGGAGCCCGGTCCTGCGCCCAGGGCAGCTGCGAGATTGCGCAGCTCCACCGCCGTGTCCGGCAGCCGCGGGAGCGCACGCACGACCGAGACATCCGCCAAGCGACCGCGCGCCAGCATCGCGAGTTCGCCGCGCGCCTGTCCGCCGCTGCCCTGCAGCACCGGGTCGCCAACGCCGAGGAACGGCAGGTCGGCCCGGCTCGCGACCGCGACCCGGCGCAGCGCGCGCAGCGCACCCAGCGAGGGCAGATGCGACGTCGCGTAAGACCGCACGAGCCAGGGCAGATCGGCGTGTTCGGCTGGCGTCGTCGGGGCGCGCGGCACGCTGCGGGTCAGCAGCACCCCGAATGGCACGCTGGCCAATGCCCCATCGGGCACGAACATCACGTGGCGCACCCCGTTGAGCGAGCGTGCGAGCGGGGCGACGAACCGGCGATGGAGCTCGGCTGCCGGCTCCACCGCGAACGGCGGCACCCGGTCGACCGTGGTCACCCGCGTTGGATCGAGGCTCTGGCGCAGGCGCTGGACTTGTTCTTCCGCCCCGCGCCGGCCGATCGACAGGCGGTAGAGTGCGGCCTCCTCGCGCCGCACCACCAGCGCCACACTGGTGCCGCCAAGCCCAAGCGCGTAGGCGACCAACGCTTCATCCACACTGAGCTGCGACTGGAGCGACGCGAGAGTAACCGGTCTGAGCGCACCCAAATCAGCAAACGCCGGATTCTCCCGCAGCAGGCGCTGTTCGGCTGCGGCGAGCCGTCGGCCGAGGTCAAGGCTGCGGGTGCGCAAGTCGCGCTCAACGGCTAGGTCGCGCCCGGCGGCGGGCTGCGCCAACACCTCGGCCAGCTGGGCATCGATCTGGCGGCGCTGTTCGGCCAGATCCTGGCGTTCACGCATGGCACCATCGCCGCCGCGGACCGCAAGCCGCTGGATCGCTTGCGCCGCCGATCCGGTTTGCAGGTGCTGCATCAGCAGGGCAGCCTCCGCCGCACGCGCGTCGCCGCCCGCGGGATCAGCAGCGGCGATCGCCGGATCCGTCAGCAGCAGCAAGTGGTCGAGCAACGGCCCGCGCACGCCAAGCCCGTCAGCGCCCAACCGCTCGGTCGTCTCCGGATCGACGGCGAGCCGGGCGGCAATCACCTCGCTCGCCGCCCGGAAGGTCGCGAGCGCTTGAACCGGCCGGTTGTCGCGCAGTTCCGCATTCGCCTGCCGCTGCT
>JAAFHH010000371.1 GCA_013297545.1 Alphaproteobacteria bacterium | reverse complement strand
CCGGATCCCATTCCACCCGCTCGATGCCCCAGGTGCGGCACCAGTCGGCAATCCAGGCAGCCGCCCCCCAGTAGATCGCGCGCTGCACCACCACCCGGTCGCCCGGCCGCAGCAACGCGCGGAACACGGCCGCGACCCCCGCCATGCCGGACGCGAAGCTGACGGCGTCGGCCGCACCCTCCAGGTCCGCGATCACCCGCTCGAAGCGCTGAAAGATCGGGTTGTCGTCGCGGCCATAGACCATGCCGGGGGCGAGCGGCTGGTAATCCTCCCCGCGGACATAGGTGGTAGCGAGCGTGATCGGCGGCACCACGCCGGCGGTTGCGGGGTCGATGCCGCCAGCATGGGCGGCCAGCGTGTCGGGGCGGAGCGCGTTGGGCTTGGTCATCTGGCCAATCCAGCACGACCCCCGCCGGCTCGCAAGCAAGAGCGACAGTCCGTCCGCTGGCATTTGGCGCGGGTCCCCGGCAGAGTGCGCGCGATGCGCTTTTGGATCCTTGTGTGCGCGCTGTTGGCGACGACGCCAGCGGCTGCCACCTTCAGCCCCCACGAGATGCTGGCCGATCCAGCGCTGGAGGCCCGCGCCCGCGCGCTATCGCGCGAAATCCGCTGCGTCGTCTGCCAAAACGAATCGATCCACGACAGCCCGGCCGACATCGCGCGCGATCTGCGCCGGCTGGTGCGCGAACGCATTGTTGCCGGCGACAGCGACAAGCAGATTCTGGCCTTCCTGGTCGAACGCTACGGCGATTTCGCGCTGATGCAGCCGCCGGTCGCGCGCTACACCTATGTCTTGTGGTTCGGCCCGGCGGCCGTGTTGGTGCTGGGCGCACTCGCGGTTGCAATCAGCTTCCGCCGCCGCCAGCGGGCCGCCGCCCCCAGCTTGAGTGATGCTGAGGTCGCCCGCGTCGAGGCCTTGCTGAAGGATCGGTCGTGATCACGATCATCCTCGCGATCGCGACCCTAACGGCGCTGGTCGCCTTGCTGCTGGTGCGCCCGCTGATCCGGCGCGCGGAGCCGAGCACAACCGCGCCCAGCCTTGCCGTCTACCGCGACCAACTGGTTGAAATCGAACGCGATCAGGCGAGTGGGCGGGTGAGCGACGCGGAAGCGATCGCGGCGACGGTCGAAGTCAAACGCCGGCTGCTGCAGGCCGCTGATCGCGGTGGTGCGGTGCTGACGGCGGGTCGACCGCTTGGTGCCGCGGTTGCGATCGTGGTCGCCCTGGTCGGTGCCGTCGCCCTCTATGCCGTGCGCGGCACGCCCACCTTGCCGGACCAGCCGTCTGCGGGCCGGCCGGCCGAGGCGCCGATGGCGTCCCTGCTCGCCATGACCCCAGAACAGCGCCAGAGTGCCATGCGCGGCATGGTCGCGGAATTGGCTGAACGCTTGGCCGGCACACCCGATGACATCGATGGCTGGCTGCGCTTGGGCGATGCCTACCGTGCGCTTGGCGACCAAGACCAAGCCGTCGCAGCCTTCGCCCACGCGGCGGATCGTGCGCCCAACCGGGTCGATGTGCTGGTGCGCCTGGCACGCGCCGTCTACCCGCCGGAGCGGGCTGCGGCCGAGATGCCATCGCCCGGGTTCTTCCAGCTGCAGCGCCGGATTTTGGCGCTCGATCCCGCTAATCTGGAGGCGCTGTGGTTCACCGCCCAGTCCGAGGCGGAGGCCGGCAATCCAAAAGCGGCGGCCGATCTGCTGCGGCAGTTGGTTTCTAAGCTGCCGGCGGATAACCCGATGCGCGCGCGCGTCGAAGAAGTGATAGCCGACCTCGATCCGAGCTGAGAGCCGCTGCCATGATCTCCCAAACCGTCACAAGCTTGAGTGTCGTGCGCTGGACCCAGCTGCTGCTGGCCGCAAGCCTCGGTCTCGCCATCGGCATCCTGATCTTGCGGCTGTGGCCACCGCTCAACGGTGATGCAGCGGCGATCCTGTCGTTTGCCCAGCGCATGGTGCAGGGCGAACGGCTTTACCGCGACCTGATCGACGTCAACCCGCCGGTGATCTTCTGGTTGAGCCTACCCCCCGCCGCGTTCGCGGCGCTGACCGGGCTTGGCATCACCAGCGCCATGTCGGCTTGGACCGGCTGCTTGATCGTGCTCACGGCCGTGCTGGCGTTGCGTGTCTACGGCCGGCCATCGCCCACCTTGGTGGTGATGGTGGTGGCGGCGGTCGTCGTGCTCGCGAGCCACAACCACAGCCAGCGCGAACACCAGTTGGTGATCCTCACCTTGCCCTGGCTCGCAGGATGCCTCGCGCGGGTTGAGGGGCGCACAGTGCCGTTTGGTGTTGGTCTCGCGGCCGGCCTGGTGGCTGCCATCGGCATCGCGATCAAGCCCTACTTCGTGTTGCCGGCCGTTGCGGTGGAACTGGGCCTGTTGGCGGCGCTGGGTAGCCGGGCGTGGCTCAGGCGCCCGGAGCTGCTTGGCATGACCATCGGGGGCGTGCTGCTGGTCACTGCCGTGCTGGCGTTTGCCAGCGCTTGGTTGACCGAGATTGCCCCCCTGGTCGCCCGCCACTACGCCTCAACCGGGTGGGACACCGCCCTTGAGGTGCTGATCAGCGAAGAACGCCCGGCGCTGGCGCTGGTGCTTGGTCTCTTGACCTTGCACCGCCGCGCGCGCGTGCCGGCCCTGTTCGGGCTGGGCGCGCTTGCCGGCGCGATGGTGCAGGGCAAGGGGTGGGACTATCACTTGCTGCCAGCCTGGGCCGCTTTACTGTTGGCGCTGGGTGTGCTGTTCGACCGGCCGACCGGGGCGGCGTTCGCGGCCATTGCTCTGGCCCTGACCGTGCTGCTGTGTCCGCCGCTCGAAGCGGAGCGCAATCACCCGCACTCACTCGAGCGCCAGATGACCGAACTCTTGCGTGCCGAAGCCGATGGCGGGCCGGTGCTGTGGCTGACGTCTTCGATCTGGCCGCACTTCCCGGCGGTGTTGGATGCGCGCGTCCAGCTCGCCGGGCCCTACATGAACCAATGGCTGCTGCAAGCGCTCTACCGCACCGTGCCGCTGGATGGCGAGGGCAAAGCGATCTACCGCACCCGGCACCTCTCCCCCGATGAGGCGGACGTGCGTCGCCACATGACGCACGCCCTGCTGGTGGGGCGGCCGACCTTGATCCTGGTGGCACCAGCGCGCGAGGAAATCGGCTTTGCCGGGCAGCCGTTTGACTATCTGGACTGGCTGGCGGCCGACCCGGCTGCAGCCGAGGCAATCGCGGCTTACCACCCGGTCGCCACCATCGCCGGCATTCGGGTGCTGAAGCGGTAGAGCTTAGGCTTTGCGTGCCGACAGCAAGAGCGCGGTTTTCAGAATCGCAACCACCGTGGCGGCATGGCTGATGCCGCCCTGCAGGGCTTGGCGGAACGCCTCTTCGAACGGCAGGCGCACGGGCTCGATCACTTCACCCGCATCGTGCTGCCGCGCGCAAGCGGAGAGGCCCTCAGCCAGGAACACATGGTTGGGCGCCACGATGACCGAGGTCAGCGGGTCCAGCTCCCCCAGCCAGGTCCAGGTCTCCGCCTTGAGGCCCAGTTCCTCCGCCAATTCGCGTTGAGCGGCGGCCAACGGAGTTTCTTCGGGATCGATGCCACCGGAGACGGCCTCCAGGGTCACCCGGTCCACCCCGTACTTGTATTCGCGCGCCAGCACCACCGTGCGGTCCCGGTCGAGGGCGAGCACGGTCGCCCCTGGCTGCACTTCGACCACGCCGAACAGGCCACTGCGACCATCGGGGCGCAC
Source organism: Alphaproteobacteria bacterium (assembly GCA_013297545.1). Taxonomy (GTDB): domain Bacteria; phylum Pseudomonadota; class Alphaproteobacteria; order Elsterales; family Elsteraceae; genus RDXE01. The sequence continues at coordinate 255 of JAAFHH010000371.1, read as the reverse complement.
GACCTTGTCTTCGCGCACGGAAATCCAGGCATTGCGGTAGGCATCGCGCGTGGCTGTAACCACGAATGGCCCGCGTTTGGGGGGGTGGGCGCTGTCGGCCATCGGCGGTGCTTTCGGTTGCGAACGAGGCCAAGCTTGGCACGACGCCGCAGCGGCGGGAACTGGATTGACTTGGTGCGGCTCTGGGGGCTCGAATTGCCCGGAGCGACCGGAGGGGTTCGGCCGCGCTGCAACCCTGGGAGGGGTATCCCGTGA
>JAAFHH010000370.1 GCA_013297545.1 Alphaproteobacteria bacterium | reverse complement strand
CGGCAGCATGCGGGTGTGGTAGAAGATTTGGGTCACCGGCGTTTCCAACTCGGTCACCGCAAACAGGCTCCACTGGAACAGCTTGCCTTCACCGGCCAGCGACTTCGGCCACAGACCCGGGTGCTTGCGCGCGAGGTACAAGTTGATCGCGACGGATTCAAACAGCATGTAGCCGTCATCCTCGATCGCCGGGATCCGCCCCAGCGGGTTCGCCGCCTTGAATTCCTTGGTGTGGGTGGCTTTATCCGCCCAGTTGATCGGCACCAATGTGTAGGGGATGCCCAGCTCTTCCGCGACCCACACCGCGCGGATCGCGCGGCTGCGCGGGATGCCGTAGATGGTCAAGCCCATGTGTGAACTCCTGACTGCCGACGTCAAGTTTGGGCCAGCAAGGGGGCCGCTGTCGAGAGGGGTGGTGAAATCCTCTGCCACAAATTCGAACGGTTCCACTTACCCCCCTACCGCGCAGCCTTGACGTGGGGCAGGTCGCGGCTGAGCGGACGAAAACCAACGCTCTGGTAGAGCCCCCAAATCGTTCAGCAGGGCGGGGTGCGTGCGGGTGATGCGCTCTGCCAAGCCCTGCATCAGCCGCAGCTCGGCTGCTCCCAGCATCACCATCGCGTCACCCCTCCCCCGGGCACTGCCGGATCAGCCAGGCGAGCTTGGCCTGCAAGGTGCCGGTCCACACCCCATCCAGGCGTTCGGGGTGGTAGTGGCGTTGGAACGCCAGCACCACGGCGGTGGTGACCGGGCAGAAGGTCGCCGTCATCGGCACAGCGTAGCCAAAGCGGGAGAGGTCGGTTTGCAGGCGGAACACCAGGGGGCCGCGCATGCCCTCCGCAATCCGCCCGCCTGGGCCGGTGAGATCGGGCGGATAGAGGCCGATGCCGGCGGCGGCGAGGGTGGCCCACGGGAACAGCTCGCCCGGGTCGCGCTTGCGGGTCGGCGCGATGTCGCTGTGGCCGAGCACCAGGTCCGGGCGGATCGGCCAGCGGCCGAGGATACGCTGGCACAGTGTGATCAGGGCTGCGACCTGGATGTCGGGAAACGGGGCGAGGCCACAGCGGTGGCCGGGGTTCTGCACTTCGATGCCGATCGAGCGGGAATTGATGTCGCCGCGCGTGCGCCAGCTGCCGCGGCCGGCGTGCCAGGCGCGCCGGCGTTCTTGCACCAGGTGGATCACCGTGCCGTCAGTATCGACCAAGTAGTGCGCTGAAACCTCCGCCACTCGGCTGGTCAACAGCGCGAGCGCCTCAGCCGCATCGACCGTGTCGGTGTAGTGGAGGATCAGCATGTCGGGATCGATGCCGCCGGCCCGGTCGTTGTGGTTGGGCGAGGGCAGGGCCTGGACGATCATCGACGCACCAAGATTAGGACTGCCAAGCCAGCAAGCGTGATCGCCGCCCCCAGCAAGAAGCGCGCAGTCAGCGGATCGCCCAATAGCACGGCCGAACTCACCACCCCGAACATCGGCACCAGCAGCATGAACGGCATCAGGGTAGAGACCGGGTGGCGGCGCATCAGCCGGTACCAGATGCCGTAGCCGAACACAGTCACCGGCCCCGCCATGTAGAGAACGGCGAACCAGCCGTTCCAAGTTGGGGTCATCAGTGCCTCCCAATGCCCGCTCTCTGCCACCAGCGAGACAGCGAACAGACCGGGGGCCGACAGCACCGCCATCCAGGCGTTGACCGCGAGCGGCGGCAAGTCGGTCAAGCGCTTGGCAATCAAGCCGCCGATCGCCCAACACGTAGCCCCCGCGACCATCAAGATCACGCCGGCTGGCTGCTCCAAAATCCGGGGCTCGCCCGTGATCACCACCACACCGGCGAAGGCGATGACCATGCCGGCGATACGCCACAGGCCCGGCCGCTCGCGCTCGATCACCACACCGAGCAGGGCCGCGATTGGCACTTGCACTTGTGCCACCACCGACGCTGTTGCAGCGTCCAATAGCTTGATGCCGGTGAAGTTAAGCGCGAAGTGCGCGATGCCGAGCACGCCGGACAACCAGATCAGCTTGCCCCAGCGTCCGGTCGGCAAGCGGCAGAACGGCAGGGCAAGGGCCGCGACCACCACCCAGCGCAGGCTGATCAGCAGCATCGGCGGCATGTCCGCCACTCCCAGCTTGGCGACGGGGAAGTTCAACCCCCACACCGCCATCACGGCGAGTGCGAGGCCGAGGTCCCTCAGGGGCATAGGGCTGCAGCGATCGCCGCCCGGTAGCCATCGGGCAACGCCAACCCCTCCAACTGATCGAGCGGGTGGCAGGCGAGGTAGTGGTGCTCCGCACTGACCTGCGGCGCGTCCTCGTCATCGATCGTGCGCCGGCAGAGGTAGGCCACCAGGAACACGGGGCGGCCCTCGATCGGCTCGAACACCCAGGCGTGCAGGATCTGGGCGATTTCGACCGCGATGCCCATTTCTTCTTGGACTTCGCGCAGCAGGCAGTCTTCCGGGGTTTCGCCAGGTTCGAGCCGGCCGCCAGGCAATTCCCATTCCTCGCGCTCGTTGTAGGCGAGCCAGACGCCACCATCCTGCAGCACCACGCCCTTGATCGACACCGGCAGCGGCTGGGTCATGAGGTCGCCTCTTCGAGCAGGAGTTCGAGGTCGAGCCAGCGATCCTCGGCGGCGGCATGTTCAGCCCGGGCGGCTTCGAGACGCTGGCTGGTCGCCTGGAAGCGGCCAGCGTCGCGCCGGTAGAAATCCGGATCGGCGAGTGCGGCCTCAGCGGCGGCGATCTCGCGGGCGAGGCCAGCGATCTTGGCCGGCAAGGCTTGGCGTTCGCGTTCGTCCTTATAGGTCAAGCCCTTGCGAGCGGATGGGGCGCGCTTGGCAGCCTCCTCCCGCTCTTTCGGTTTGGCGGTTGTGGCGCCTGGCCGGCTGCCGCGCTGGGCCAGCATATCGCTCCAGCCGCCGGCGTATTCGACCCAGCGCCCATCGCCTTCCGCCACCAGCACGGAGGTCGCGACCCGGTCGAGGAAGTCCCGGTCGTGGCTGACCAGCAAGACGGTGCCGGCGAAATCCGCCAGCGCGTCCTGCAACAGGTCGAGGGTGTCCATGTCCAGATCGTTGGTCGGCTCGTCGAGCACCAGCAGCGACGCGGGCTTCGCCATCACGCGGGCCAGCAGCAGGCGTGCCCGCTCCCCGCCCGAGAGGGCTGAGACCGGTTGTTCGCCCTGGCGATCTTCGAACAGCCATTGCCGCAGATAGGTCACCACATGCACCGGCCGGTCGCCGACGAACACCGTGTCGCCGCGGTCCGCCAGCGCTTGGCGCGGCGTCTGGGTTGGGTCGAGCAGTGCCCGCTTCTGGTCGAGCGTGGTTGGCTCGACATTGGCACCCAATCGAATGAACCCGCTGTCGGGGGCGAGCTGTCCGGTCAAGAGGTTGAGCAGCGTGGTCTTGCCGGCCCCGTTCGGGCCAACGATGCCAAGCCTGGCACCGCGCGGCAGGCGCAAGGAGAGCTCCGCCACGATCGGGCGATCGTAGGCCTTGGAGATCGCCTTCGCTTCAATCGCGAGCGAGCCGACATTCTCGGCTGCCGCCAGCGACACCTCGACCGACCCCGCCTGGCGGATGCGGCCGGCCACTTCGCCGCGCATCTCGGCCAGTTTCGCAAGCCGGCCCTGGTTGCGCTTGCGCCGCGCCGGGATGCCGCGTTTCGCCCATTCGGTTTCAGACTCGATGCGCTTATCGAGCTTGGCGGCGGCGACCGCTTCGGCCTCCAGAATGCCATCGGACCAGCCATCGAATTCGCCAAACCCGCCTTCCAGCGCCAGCACCCGCCCACGATCGAGCCACAACACCCGGCGCGACAGCGTGCGCAGGAACGCGCGGTCGTGGCTGATCATGAGCAGCGCGCTGCGGGTTTGCGCCAGGTGGGTTTCCAACCACTCGATGGTCGGCAGATCCAGGTGGTTGGTCGGCTCATCCAGCAGCAGCACATCGGGCTGACCGGCCAGAGCGCGCACCAGATCAACCCGCCGCGCTTCC
>JAAFHH010000037.1 GCA_013297545.1 Alphaproteobacteria bacterium | reverse complement strand
GGCCGTGCGACGGCCTCTGGTGCCGGAGGTGCGAGCACCAGCTTTAGCTGGCGGGTCTGGCCATGGGCGACGCTGGCGAACACCAGCAAGCCGCCGCGATCGTCTGGCAAGACTTCGACGGATGTTTCCATCGCCAGCAAGCGTGCGGCGAGGCCTTCCACCTCGGCCGGGGCAATCCGGGGCGCGATACCAGGGTGGCCGCAGGCAATCTCCAGCGCGGAGAGCCATGTGTCAGAGCCGACATGAAACGCCTCAGCCAACGGCCCAGTAACGGCGTGCAGGCGGCCGGCGCTATCAAAACGTGCGTCAATCAGCAGCTTAGCGTACGCTGCTGGCGCCTGCCCCTGTTCGCTGCCCGACATCCCTACCATCCGGCTGCGGCCCCGCGGTTGGCGGTCGAGGCGCGCCAGGTACCCTTAGCCGGATTGTGACTTCGAGACAACCTGATCCGGGGTGCTGGACGGCAGGAACACCAAGATCACCGCACCGGTGGTTGCCGTCAGCATGACGGCGGCAAAGCCGATCGTGGCATCGAGCGGCAACAGACCCACCAGCATCGAGGCAAGCGCGCCGGCGGTCATCTGCAAGAACCCCATCATCGCCGCCGCCGCACCGGCGCGTTCCGGGAACAAGCGCATGGCGCCAGCAGCCGTGCTGGGGAACGCGAGGCCAAGGCCAGCGACAAAAACCGCCATCGGCACGACAATGGTCCAACGCGCGACGTAGCCGGCGAGCGGCAGTGCCAGCATCAAGCCAACACCGCAGATCAGCAATGGGGCGGCACGGCGCGCGAACGTGAGGTCACTGACCCGCCCGGAAAAACGCCGCACGATGATGCCGCCAACGATAAAGCCAGGGATGGTGAGTGCGGGGTAGAGACCATATTCCGCCGGCGAGACGCCAACCCGTTCGATCATCACCGCCGGTGTGCCGGCCAAGAACGCAGCGAGCGAGGCGAACAAGCCAGCACCAATGCCAACGAAGCGCAAGAATTCCCGGTCCCGCAGCACCGCACCATAACGGCCAAAGTAGGCAACGATCGAGGTAACTGGTGCCGCCGTCTTCATGCTTTCAGCCAGACTGCGCTGACCCAGCATCAGCGCAATCGCCACCAGGGCCGGCACCACGAACACCGCGCGCCAACCGAAGGCGGTATCCACCAAGCCACCGATCATCGGGGCAACCCCGGGCACGACGGCAAACGCCATTGCCAAAGTCGCCATGATGCGCCCCAAAGCTGCCCCTTCAAATAGATCGCGCGCAATCGCCCGGCTCGCCACTTGGGTCGCAGCCGCACCCAGTGCCTGGATCAAGCGGCCGACGATCAGCCATTCGATCGAGGGGGCGGCACCCGCCACCACCGATCCCAGCATGACGGCGAGTGCGCCCGCAACCAGCACCCGCTTGCGGCCAATCCAGTCTGCCATCGGGCCGACCAGGATCTGGCCGATGGCAAAGCCGGCGAAGAACACGGCCAAGCTCGCCTGCACGGCGGACAGCGAGGTCGCGAGATCGTCGCGGATTTCCGGAAAGCTCGGCAGGTAGAGTGAGGTGGTGAGCTGACCCAGTGCGGCCGCCGTGGTCAGCAGCAAGATCAGGCGCGCACCGGTCATTCGACGCTCCAGCCGCCGCCAAGTGCGCGGAACGCTTGCACGGCGGCGTCGCCAGCATCCTGGCGCGCGGTTGCGCGTTCGGCTTCGGCTTGATCAAGGCTGCGGCGTGCTTCCAACACCGCGAGGAAGGCAGCAATGCCGCGGCGGTATTGCTCTTCGGCCAATTCCAAGCTGCGCCGGCTTGCGGTCACGGCTTGGTCCAAGGCCGTGAGCCGGAGCTGCCGGGCGGCGAGGGTGGAAAAGCTGGTTTCCACTTCTTCGACCGCACTCAAGGCTGCCAGCCGGTAGCGCGCCAGGGCTTCTGCCTCCCCGCCGCGGCGTTCGGCGACTTCGGCATCGATGCGGCCGAAGTCGAACAAGCGCCAGCGCAAGGCGGGGCCAATCGACCAGAAGCGCGCGTCGCTGGTGGCGACCCGGTCACTCGCGGTTGCCTGCACACCGAAGCTGCCGGACAGCGAGACCTTGGGATAATACTCCGCCAGGGCTTGGCCAATGCGGGCGTTGGCGGCGGCGAGTTGGCGTTCGGCGCGCTGCAAGTCCGGGCGCTGGCGCAGCAGATCGGCCGGGATCGTACCAGTTGCGATGCTGGGGGCGACCGGCACGGGGGCACTCTGGGCGACCAGCTGATCGATCCGGCCTGGCGCTTCGCCCAGCAGCACGGCGAGTTTGTTGCGCTGGCTCGCCAATTCGCTTTCGAGCGGCGGCAGCGTGGCGCGCGTGGTCGCCAGCAGCGCGTCGGCCTGTGCGACGTCAAGGTCCGGTGCCAACCCGGCGGAGACCCGGGCGGCGGCAAGCGCCCGCGTCTCGCCTTGGGTTTCAATCGTGCGGCGCTGGACATCGAGGCGCTGCTGCAGGCCGCGGATCGCGACGTAGCTGCGCGCGACATCCGCGACCAAGGCGACCCGCACTGCCGCGAGGTCAGCGGTGCTGGCGGCCAGCTCCGCCGCACTGGCGGCACGGCCGCGGGCAATGCCACCGAACAGATCGAGTTCCCAGCTCGCGCCTAGGCTGCCTTGGAACAGCGAGCTTTCACGATCAACCCCGGGCCGGCGCAGCGCTGCCCCGTCCGGACCTTCGAGGGATGCGGAGCGGCGGGTAGCGTCGGCCTGGCCATCCAAGCGCGGCAGCCGGGCGGCATCCGCCCCGCCGGCGCGCGCCCGGGCCTGCACCAGGCGTGCTTCTGCGACTGCGAGATCTAAGCTGCCAGTCAAAGCCCGGGCGACCAGTTGATCGAGCACCGGGTCGTTGAAGCCCCGCCACCACACGGCAAGCGAGGGGGCGGGGGGGACGGCGGGTACCACCGGCTGCGGCGTGCTGAACAGCTGCGGCAGGTTCAAGCTCGGCAGTTGATACTCCGGCCCAACGCTGCAGCCGCCGATCAACACCACCGCGGCAAGAGAGAGGGGGCGGATCATTGTGCGGCCCTGCCATCGATGTAGACATCGACCAATTGGCCAATCCGGGTGGGCAGGGCTGCGGGATCCAGCCGGTAGAGCACTTGCATGACGCGGGTATCAATCCGTTCGGTGATGTCGCCACTGAGCGAGCGTTTGGCCACCATCAGCGGCTCAACGCGCACGAAGCTTGCTTGAACTTTTGTGTCGCCGCGCCCGCGCAGGCTGATCTGGGCGGGGGCACCGAGGGTTAGGCGCGGGGCCTCGCTCTCATCAATGTCGACGCGGACGTGCAAGGATTTCAGATCGCCCAGCACCATCAAGGCTTGGGACAGAATGCCAGCTTGCGCGAATTCGCCGGTGCGCACGCGCACCTGCAGCACGGTCCCGTCAATCGGCGCACGCACGGTCAAACGCTCCAAGGTGGTTTCGGCTTGGACGAGCTGGGCTTGCAGCTGTGCGACGGTGGCGCGCTGGGTTGCGCGCACCGGCTCCCAGGTGCCTGCGCGCAGATGCGCAAGGGCTGCTTGCGCTTCGGCGACGCGGGCTGCTTGGGCGGCCAAGCGCCCTTCGGCCGCTTGCACGGCAAAGCGCCGGCGGCTCAAATCATCTTGGCTGATCGCCCGGCGGTCGACGACGTTTTCAAAGAACTGCAGCTGAGCGCGCCGGTCGGCCAAGTCGGCTTGGGCTTCGCGCCGAGCGGCTTCTGCAGCGGCCAGGCGCGCTTCGGCCGGCGGCAAGTCTTCGGCGCGCGGGCTTTGGTCGAGTTCCGCCAGACGCGCGACCGCAACGGCGAGGGCCGCGCGCCGGGCCAGCACATCGGCTTCGGCTTCGCGGGTGTCCAGGGTGAACAGTGTGTCGCCTGCGCGCACCATGTCGCCCGCTTGCACGGCGACTGATGCGACGACCCCCGACAACGGCGTGCCGATGGTGATCGCCTCGGAGACCGGCTCAATCAGGCCAAGGCCCGCGACCGCTCCAGCGGCCGGGGCCATGGGTGGTGAACTCACCGGATCGACCAGCGACCGATCCGGCCGCGCGGCGATGACGGAGTATGTGGCAAACGCGAAGCTGCCGGCGGCGAGTGCGGGCAGGATAAAACGCAGCAAGATCGAACGACGGGCCATGGCTCACGCCACCTTCTGATGCTGAGGGGTGTCGACGGAAGTGATGCGCCCATCGCTCATCTCGGCGATGCGATCGGCGTAGCGGTAGATGCGGTTGTCGTGGGTGACGACGATGACGCCGCGATCGGCAGCAACCGCGGCATCGCGCAGCAAGCCCATGACGGTTTGGCCGGAGCCGGCGTCCAGTGCTGCGGTCGGCTCGTCACACACAATCAGCTTCGGTTCGTGGACCAGGGCGCGCGCAATCGCCACCCGCTGCTGCTGGCCGCCGGACAGCTGGTTCGGCAGCTTGCCCAAGTGTTCGCCAAGGCCCAAGCGGGCCAGCAGATCGCGCGCCTTGCCAACAGCCGCACTGCGCGCCATGCCAGCGGCCAACAGCGGCACTGCTGCATTCTCAGCCGCCGAGAGGGCGGGCAGCAGATTGTACTGCTGGAAGATGAACCCGAGCGTGCGGCGGCGAAACCGCACCAGATCGGCGGACTTGAGTTGGCTCAAGTCCTGGCCGAACAGCTCGACCGTCCCGCTCTCAAACGACAGGATGCCGGCGATGATCGAAATCAAGGTGGTTTTGCCACACCCCGACGGACCCACCAGCATGGTGAGCTCACCGGCTGGGATTTCTAGGTCCACGCCGTGCAGCACCCGCACCCGGGTCTGGCCTTCGCCGAATTCTTTCACGACTTGACGGCAGGAGACAGCGAGCATGGCCCTAACCCCGGAACACGATGGCGGGGTCCAGCACCATGACCCGGCGCAGGCTCGCAAAGATCGACAGCACCATGATCATCAAGACGGCTGCCGCCGTGCCCACCATGATCTGCCACGGCATGCTGAACCCGCGTAGCGCGGTCACGCCATCGGTCGCAGCAAAGAAGCCAGCAGAGAGGCCGACGCCGAGGCCGTAGCCGACCAGTGCGACGACGGCACCTTGCAGCAGCACCATGCCCGCGAGCGTGGTGTTGGTGACGCCGATCGCTTTGAGGGCGCCGAACTGCTTCATGTTTTCCAACACGAAGATGTAAAAGGTCTGGCCGACGATCGCGGCCCCGACAATGAAGCCCAGCGTGACCGTGATGCCGAAATTGACCGGGATGCCTGTGCGCGCGAGGTAGTAGCGGATGGTCTGCCACGCGAAGTCCGCACTGGTGCGCGCTTGCAGTCCGGTCACGTCCGCAACCCGGCGGGCAACCGCACTGGCATCACCATCGCTGCGCGCCAGGATGTAGGACATCCGGTTGCGGCCACCGGCCGCGAATTTCAACGCGTTGGTGTAGCGGGTGTGGACGATCGGGAAGGTGGTGAACGGCGCATCGGCTTCCGAGATGCCGACGATGGTGGCGGTGCGATCGTTCATTTCGATCTGCCGGCCAATCGCGAGCGGCTCGCCCGGCCAAATGAACTCGTGGCCGGCGCGGTCGATGATGATCGCATCGGGCCGGCGCAGATCCTCAACCGAACCCAGGATCATGCGCTGCGGCCCGCCGATCAGGCTCGCGTCATCGAGGCCGAGCAGGAACACCTGGTTCAACAACCCGCCGGGAGCGCGCACGTTGGTCAGGCCGCGAAAATAGGGCACCGCCCAGGTGACACCCGGCACACCGCGCACCCGATCGAGATCAGTCGCCGGCATGGGTTCGGGTTCATCGTAGTACTGCACGCGCGGGTCCATCACCCAGATATCGGCCTCGCGCACGGATGTCACTTGGCTGGAGGTGCGCTGCATCAAGCTGACGAAGATCGAGGTTTGCTGCGCCATCAGCAGCGTGGCGAACATCACCCCGAACACCAGGCCGAAATACTTCGCCCGGTCGCCGTAGAGCATTTGTAGCGCCACCCATGCCATCGTTCACCCCATCCTGCCTGGCTTCCTGAAGAATAATGATTTCGTTCAGCGTTCCGTCAAGCCCTGCTTCAAGCCGCCGATCAAGAATGTTGCGATCTGGCGGGCGGAGGGGGTTGGCACGCCGGCCTTCTCCGTCTGCGCGACCAAGATTGGGTGGCCCCACTTGATGAAGCCGGCATGGAAGCACGCCGCTGCCAAGTCTGTGTCTTGTGCTGGGAACGCGCCCTCGTCGATCCCATCGCGTATGATTTTGGTGATCAGCGAGCGGATGCGGAACAAATGCTTGGAGATCGCGGTCCAATTCTCCTGCATCGCCGCGGTCACCATGTCGTTCATTTGTGAACTGTCGAGAATGCGCTCACAGGTGTACCAGTGGACGTATTCGACCACGCGGATCAAGCGCTGCTCGGCCGGCGTGCCATCAAACGCAATCGTCTCCAGCACATTGCCGGCTTCGCCGAGGAGCCGCGTGCATAGATCCTCCATGATCGCGCTCTTGCTGGCGAAAAACCGGTAGAGGTTCGCGGGTGACATGCGGCACGCCTTAGCGATATCGGTCGTCGTGGTCTTCTGATAGCCGAACTGCCGGAACTGCTGCTCCGCCGCATCAAGGATTTTGACGCGCGTCGCGTCGATCGTGGGGGCTTCGGGCATGGCAGTCTCATCACTGAAGATTTTGTTCAGATATCAGAGAGTGGGGACGCCTACAACAGGGCGGCTTGAGGGTCATGCCCCCGCACCCCGTCGCGCCCCGCGGCTGGCGTTCGATTGGCGTAGCAGTAGCGGCAGCTGTGGGCGCAGGTGTCGTAGCGGCCGAGGTCGCGTGCGGTTGCGCACAGGCAGCCGGGGCGGTTTGGTTTCAGGGGGGCTGTTATCCCAAGCCGGGTGGCATCGATGCAGGCAGCGCCGGTGATCCCTTCGATCAGCAGGTCGGGCTGGCTGCACAGGGTCAACCGCATGCCCGCCGCCCTCGCGATTACAGCCAGATCGGCCAGCAGACCCTGCTTTTCCGCCAGCCCTGGATCGCGCCACTCAATCCCCCGCAGGTTGCGCACGGTTTTGGCGTAGGGGTGGGCGAAGGAGACCACCACCTCGTCGGTCGCACCCGCCAGCCGACCGGCCAGATCCGTGAACGCGGCGCGGTGATCATAGCCCGCAAGCGCCACGATTGGATCATATCGCCACACCATCGCCCGGGCCCCGAGGCGAGCGGCCAAGTCCCGAAACCAGCCGATCTGCAGCTCGGCCGGTGGCACATGGGCATCCAAGTTCCGCGGATACCCAAGGATCGACATCTGCACCACGACCGGCTGGGTGATCCGGTCGAGCACCGGCCCGAGCTTGGAGGGATTGCGCGTCCAGAACACCCAAGCGGCCACCGATTCCCGGTCGAGCCGCACCAAAGCCGGAGGCCCGCCATAGGGATTGCGCACCTCTGCCCACCCGGCCGCGATCCGCGCCAGCAGCCAATCGGTGAAAAACGCTGGAATATCTGTGCGATAGGAAGCGGAGACGATCATCGACATACCCTAGTTCTTTAGTGGGACAATGCCCCTGTCCCTTTCATGGATTTCGGGCATTGCGCGACGCCGCCGCCGCACCCACATTACCGGACGGTGCGGCGACGGTCGCGCGCACCACCCCAACATGGGGACCCTCAGATGTGCTGCCGTGCCACCCGCTGTTTGCGCGGTGGCCAGTCGGGCAGAGAGGGTCCGCTGCGATGAGGATGACCATGGGCAAAGTAATCGGTATTGACCTCGGCACCACCAATTCCTGCGTCGCCGTCATGGACGGCAAATCCGCCAAGGTGATCGAGAACGCGGAAGGTGCGCGCACCACCCCGTCGATGGTGGCGTTTGCGGAAAACGGCGAGCGGCTGGTCGGCCAGTCGGCCAAGCGCCAGGCGGTCACCAACCCGGAAAACACCTTTTATGCGGTCAAGCGCCTGCTCGGCCGGCGCTTCGATGATGCGCTGGTGAAGAAGGAAAAGGGCCAAGTCCCCTATAAGATCGTCAGCGGCGACAATGGCGATGCCTGGGTCGACAGCCGCGGCAAGAAGTTCGCGCCGTCCCAGATCAGCGCTTTCGTGCTGCAGAAGATGAAGGAAACCGCCGAGGCGTTCTTGGGCGAGACGGTCGACCAAGCCGTGATCACGGTGCCGGCCTACTTCAACGACGCCCAGCGCCAGGCAACCAAGGATGCCGGCAAGATCGCGGGCCTGGAAGTCTTACGCATCATCAACGAGCCGACCGCCGCTGCCCTTGCCTACGGCATGGACAAGAAGGGTGCCGGCCTGATCGCGGTCTATGACCTCGGTGGTGGCACCTTCGACGTCTCGGTGCTGGAAATCGGCGACGGCGTGTTCGAAGTGAAGTCGACCAACGGCGACACGTTCCTCGGCGGCGAAGACTTCGACAACCGCATCATCGGTTACTTGGCCGATGAGTTTAAGAAAGACACCGGCATCGACCTGCGCAGCGACAAGCTCGCGTTGCAGCGTTTGAAGGAAGCCGGCGAAAAGGCGAAGATCGAGCTGTCGTCGACGGCGCAGACCGAAGTGAACCTGCCGTTCATCACGGCCGATGCCTCTGGCCCGAAGCACCTGGCGATCAAGCTGACCCGCGCGAAGCTGGAACAGCTGGTCGATGACCTGATCGAGCGCACGCTCGAGCCGTGCCGCCAGGCGCTGCGCGATGCCGGGGTCACCGCCGGTGAAATCCAGGAAGTCATCTTGGTCGGCGGCATGACCCGCATGCCGAAGGTGATCGAGACGGTGAAGACCTTCTTCGGCAAAGACCCGCACCGCGGCGTCAACCCCGATGAAGTGGTCGCCGTTGGTGCCGCCATCCAGGCCGGCGTGCTGAAGGGCGAGGTGAAGGATGTCCTCCTCCTCGATGTCACGCCGCTGTCGCTTGGCATCGAGACCTTGGGCGGCGTGTTCACCCGCTTGATCGAGCGCAACACGACGATCCCAACCCGCAAGAGCCAGGTGTTCTCGACGGCGGAAGACAATCAAACCGCCGTCACCATCCGCGTGTTCCAGGGTGAGCGCGAAATGGCGGCGGACAATAAGATGCTCGGCCAGTTCGACCTGATGGGCATCCCAACTGCACCGCGCGGCGTCCCACAGATCGAAGTCACCTTCGACATCGACGCCAACGGCATCGTCAACGTGTCCGCCAAGGACAAGGCGACGGCGAAGGAACAGCAAATCCGCATCCAGGCCTCGGGCGGCCTGTCGGATGCTGACATCGACAAGATGGTGAAGGACGCCGAAGCGAACGCCAGTGCCGACAAGGCCAAGCGCGAGCTCGTCGAAGCCAAGAACCACGCGGACAGCCTGCTGAACAGCACGGACAAGAACCTGAAAGAACACGGCGACAAGGTCGATGCCGGCACCAAGGCCGAAATCGAAACTGCCGCTGCGGACTTGAAGGCCGCGATGGAAACCGGCGATGCCGCCGGCATCAAGACGAAGACCGACGCGCTGGCGCAGGCCTCCATGAAGCTGGGCGAGGCGATGTACAAGGCGCAAGCCGAAGCGGAAGCAGCGCCAGGTGCCGCACCGGGTGGCGGCACCTCGGCCGGGCCAGGTGGCGAGAAGGTTGTCGATGCCGACTTCGAAGAAGTCGACGACAAGAAGAAGAAGTCCTAACCGCCCGCCACTGACCGTCGACCACAACCCCCCGCTGGACTGCAAAGCCCAGCGGGGGCTGTGCTAAAAGGGTTTCGCCGGACATGTCGAAGCGCGACTATTATGAAACGCTCGGGCTCGCCAAAGGGGCGAGTGCTGAGGACATGAAGCGGGCTTACCGCAAGCTCGCCATGGATCATCACCCGGATCGCAATCCGGGCAACCCCGATGCTGAGCGCAAGTTCAAGGAATTGAACGAAGCCTACGATGTGCTGAAGGATGATCAAAAGCGCGCCGCCTATGATCGCTTCGGCCACGCCGCCTTCGAACAAGGCGGTGGTGCGCGCCCCGGTGCTGGCGGCGGCTTTGACTTCAACTTCGCCGGCGGTGCCGGTGGCTTTGGCGACATCTTTGAGGAGATGTTCGGCGAATTCATGGGCGGCCGGCGCGCGCAAACCAACGCCGGGCGCGGGGCGGACCTGCGCTTCAACCTCGAGATTTCGCTGGAAGACGCGTTTGCTGGCAAGCAGGCGACGATTTCGGTCGCGTCCTCGCTCACTTGCACGAGCTGTGATGGCTCGGGTGCGGCGGCAGGCTCGAAGCCCGTCACCTGCAGCACCTGCAGCGGTGTCGGCAAAGTGCGTGCGACCCAAGGGTTTTTCACGATCGAGCGTACGTGTCCCGCGTGTTCGGGTGCCGGCCGGGTGATCGAAAAGCCGTGCCCGACGTGCCAGGGCTCCGGCCGGATGCGTAAAGAAAAATCCCTCCAAGTGGCGATCCCGCCTGGCGTGGAAGAGGGCACGCGCATCCGCCTCCAAGGCGAAGGCGAAGCGGGCCTGCGCGGGGCTGCGGCCGGTGACCTCTACATCTTCTTGTCGATTGCCCCCCACCGCCTGTTCCAGCGCGATGGTGCGAACATCTTCTGCCGCGTGCCGATCCCGATGACCACGGCGGCTCTCGGCGGGGCGATCGAAGTGCCGAGTGTCGACGGCTCGGTCGCCAAGATCACGGTGCCCGCGGGCACGCAATCCGGCCACCAGTTCCGCTTGAAGAGCAAAGGCATGTCCGTCCTGCGCTCCCCCCAGCGCGGCGACATGTATGTGGAAGCCCAGATCGAAACACCGGTGAACCTGACCAAACGCCAGCAGGAACTGCTGCGCGAGTTCCAGGCCGAAAGCCGGGATGGATCTTCTCCCCAGAGCGAAGGCTTCTTCGCGAAGGTGAAGGAGATGTGGGATGGATTGCGGGAGTAGGAGTGCTCGGCGGTTGTTCCAGGTAGCGAGCCGACGGCTCGGTTCCGTGCGGTATCCCAAGTGAGAGCCGCAGCCTGGCGAGCCTATATTGGACAGCGCCCTCCCGGCTGTGTACTGTATCGGCGCTCTTGCTTTCTACTTAAGGTGCTGGATCGCCGTGCCTCGAAGTGATGAATGCCTGCTCAGCAAAGCAACTGAAGCCGTGGACCATTCTTCGGCTTGCGGCGGACCATCAGCGCCTGGCTTCTTTTGCGGCACCGCCATCGGGTCGTTCGATGGGGTGCTGAGGGAGATTGATACCCGTGGCACAGTGATGCGCGGCACGCTCGTGCTCACAGCTGGTGGGATCGAAATAGAGTGCGTGTTTCCCACGGACCGGATTGCAGATGCCCGGCAGAGCTTTGATAGCCGAGTGTTTGTCGATGGCGTCGCCCACTATGACGGCGAGAGCGCCTTGCCGGTTCGGATCGATGTCACTGCGATCACCCTCGCGGCCGAGGCGCCTGATTTGCTGCGCTGGCGGGGTGCATTTCAGCCAAAAGCCGGCGTTGCCGTTGATGCGGATGACGAGTGGTAGGCGTGTCGGCGGTCTTCTGGGATAGCTGCGTCTTCTATGCGTTCTTAAATGATGACACGGCTGCCTATGATGTTGCAGTGATCGCTGACCTGCTGGATCAGGCGCGCCGGGGACGGGTTCGGATCTTCACCTCCTCGATTGCATTGGCCGAGATCGTGCCGAGCGCCATCAAGCCATCCGTCGCGCTGTCGATGACCCGCTTTCTGGATGATTTTCGCTCGGCGATCACCGTGGTCACCCCCTCTCCAACAGTGATGTTGCAGGCGGGATATCTGCGCGATCTGCCGTTTCGCAAGTCCCCATCCCGCGGCCGACGCTTGGCGACGCCGGATGCCATCATGCTCGCGAGTTGCCTTGAGTTGATCGAGGTGTACCGGATCAAAATCGATCAGTTTCACACCTTCGATGATGGCAAGAAGCGCGACCCGGTGTACGGCCGCATGGTCCCATTGCTGTCGTTCGAGGATTGGTGCGAGGGCTTCGCGGATCACCAGATGGCCTTGGCGCAGAAGGTGATCGCGCTCTCGCGCGCAAGGCCAGGGTATCCGCGTGTAGGCGACGCCGCGCAAGTCCAAGGATCCGCCCCGCATGCCCACCTCCTTTCGCCTCTCTCTCGCCGGTGCCTCAGGCCGTATGGGCCGGCTGCTGGTTGCCAAGATCCAGGCGGCCGACGACATGCAGCTGGTGGCAGCAACAGTCCGCACTGGCAGCAAACTCGCGGGTACTCCAGCGCTCCAGCACCTGAGCTACACGGCGGATTGTGATGCGCTCGGGCGGGCGGATGTCATTGTGGACTACTCGAGCCCGCACGCGACGTGCGCGCACCTTGAGGTCGCGGTGCGCGCGGGCGTGCCAATCCTCATTGGCACGACGGGCCTTGGGAGCCCTGAGCGCGCAGCGATCGCAGAGGCCGCCAAGCGCGTCGCGGTGCTGGAAGCACCGAACACGGCACTCGGCGTCGTGTTGCTGGCAGCCCTGGTCGAGACAGCCGCGGCGGGCCTACCGCAGTTCGACATCGAGATCATCGAGGCGCATCACAACCAGAAGCGCGATGCGCCGTCCGGCACGGCCTTGTTCCTCGGCCACGCGGCGGCGCGTGGGCGCGGCGCACCGCTGGAGGATCTGCACGTCCCACCCTACGATGGCGACACCGGCCCCCGCCGCCCTGGCAGCATCGGCTTCGCGGCGGTGCGGGCGGGCGATATTGTGGGCGAGCACACAGTGCTGCTCGCCGGTCCCGGCCAACGCCTAGAGATCACCCACCGCGCGACCGACCGCGGCATCTTCGCTGATGGCGCGCTCACGGCCGCGCGCTGGCTGGTGGGCAAGCCCGCCGGCCACTACGGCATGCGCGATGTGTTGGGGGTTTAAGGCGATCAACCACGCGGCCCCTCCCCCCGTAAGCGGGAGGAGGCTGGGAGGGGGGGACCCGCTGGTGACGGCACCCGTGTGGCGACCGGCGCCCTACCGAACCGAACACCCGCATCCCTTGTGTCCCCCCCTCCCGTCCTCCCCCCGCTTGCGGGG
>JAAFHH010000369.1:2167-4007 GCA_013297545.1 Alphaproteobacteria bacterium | reverse complement strand
TCTGATCGGCGGCCGGCGCTACGGCGACATGGCGGCGTTCCGCGACATTCTGAAGGTCATCCACACGCTCGGCACCCAGCATTGGCAAGGGGGGGTGGTGGTCGAACCAGTCGACGTGCCGGTGGCACTCCGCCAGCTCGAGATGTACCGCGCCCATATCGAGTGTTCCGACCTGGTGTGGGCTGCGCGCGGGGTTGGTGGGGCGAATGCACTCGACGCGATCCACATGTCGGCGATCGAGCATGGCTGCTCGGTTGAAGACTTGAGCACCCGGCCGACCCTGCTGACCGTCACCAACGTCAATTCCCCGCGCCGGGTTGATGAGGAAATCCTCGACAACATCATGACCATGGCGGCCTACGGCCAAGCGGTAGTGATCACGCCGTTCACGCTGATGGGGGCGATGGCCCCGGTAACCTTGGCGGGCGCGTTGGTGCAGCAGACGGCCGAAGCCCTCGGTATCGTCGTGCTGACCCAGGCGATCCGGCCGGGCGCACCGGTGGTGCTCGGCAGTTTTACCTCCAACGTCGACATGCGCACGGGCTCGCCCGCCTTCGGCACACCGGAATTCGTGCACGCGACCCTGGCATCGGGCCAACTCGCCCGGCGCTTGGGCCTGCCCTTGCGCACCTCCGCCGCCTGCGCCTCGCCCACGGTGGATGCGCAAGCGACCTGGGAGACCGCCGCTTCGCTCTGGGCCTCGATCATGGCGCACGCCAACCTGATCACCCACACAGCGGGCTGGATCGAGGGGGGCCTGTCCGCCTCGATGGAAAAGATCATCGTCGACGGTGAAATGCTGCGCGGCTGGGCCGAAGCGCTGAAGCCGATCGAGTTCTCGGACGATGACCTCGCGGTCGAGGCGATCGCCGACGTGCCGGCTGGCGGCCACTTCTTCGGTGCCGCCCACACGCTCGCCCGCTATGAGACAGCGTTCTGGCGGCCGCTGCTCTCGGACTGGCAGAACTTTGAGAACTGGACCGACGCCGGTGCGAAAACCGCAACCGACCGCGCGAGTGAGATCTGGCGCCGCCTGCGCGACCAGCATGTGGCGCCGCCGCTCGATCCGGCGGTGAAGGAAGCGCTGGATGAGTATGTTGTGAGGCGGAGTGCGGAGCTCGAGGGATGATGGTCCGCGGTTCGGGATTGACAGAGGCCAGACGGCGGAGCATCGTAAAAAGGTTGTGGCGAGGACGATCCATGGTGACGTTCGGAAAACTGCTTGAGGATCCAGCCGTACTGCGCAGCATCGGCGAGGAAGCTCGTGCGCGGGCGTTCGCGGTTGGGAGCCCCGTTTGCTATGGTAGCACCGGCCCAAATCCTGGGATCATCTTTGAGTACCCTGATGGCCGCACGGAGTTCCGGCCAATAGCGCGCTTGCCCTATCCAGCCGACGACGATACGGCCGAAACCGCGTGCGCCGCTGCCTGATTATCGCCGGCCCCAATGGTTCAGGAAAATCGACCCTCGTTCGTAGGCTTGGGCTAGCACAGCGATTTGTGAATGCCGATGAGATCGCAAAACGGCTAGACCCAATAGACCCTGAGCGAGTATCGATTGCAGCTGGGCGCGATACGCTTAGGCAACTCGATCAACTGATTGCGGCCGGCGACACTTTCACTTACGAGACGACATTGTCGAGCCATCAAGCCACGGCGCTGATCGAAAAGGCGCATGGCGCCGGCTATTTGGTCGAGATGATCTTTGTTGCCCTCCAATCACCAGAGCTTTGTATCGAGCGCGTCGCTCAGCGTGTGTCCGAGGGTGGACACCATATTCCACCAGAAGCCATTCATCGTCGGTATCAACGGAGCTTTGATCGTTTGGTGCAAGCGATCCC
>JAAFHH010000369.1:0-2157 GCA_013297545.1 Alphaproteobacteria bacterium | reverse complement strand
TACTCTTCTCCGCGCAGATCTTCGATAACACCGCGACGGCTCCGTATCAGCTCGCGCTGATCAATCAAGGTCGGCTGGAAACAGCCGCGTTTCGCCAAGACGAACCGTTCGACCGCTTCGTCGCAAACACGATCGCACCGGCACTCGGCATCGACCCCGCCACTTTGTTTTCCTGACACCCCACCGCAAGATCCGGGCTGCATCGGCGGGCGGAACCGCCCACACTCGCACCCATGGCCTCCCCCGCTCCCCCGTCCCGCCCGATGACCCTGCTCGAATGGGGGCTGCTGATCAGCCTATCGGTGCTGTGGGGCGGGTCGTTTTTCTTCAACAGTGTGGCTGTCGCCGAGCTGCCGACCTTCACGGTGGTGGTTGCGCGCGTCGTGCTGGCGGCGGTGATCCTGCACATCGTGCTCCGCCTGGTCGGGCAGGTGATGCCGACCGGCCGCACAGTCTGGCTCGCGTTCTTTGGCATGGGGTTGCTCAACAACGTCGTGCCGTTCACGCTGATCGTCTGGGGGCAGAGCCATATCGCCTCGGGTGTCGCCTCGATCTTGAACGCCACCACACCCTTGTTCACCGTGCTGGTGGCGCATGTCCTGACCACGGATGAGAAGCTGACCGGTGGGCGGCTTGCCGGCGTCGCCCTTGGGTTTGGCGGTGTCGCGGTGATGATGGGCGGTGCGGCCCTCGCCGCGCTCGGCGGGGATCTGGTGGCCCAGATCGCCTGCTTGGTGGCAGCGATCTCCTATGCATTCGCGGGCGTATTTGGACGGCGGTTCAAGGCCATGGGGATCGCCCCGATGGCAACAGCGGCCGGCCAAGTGACTGCGTCGAGCGTGCTCTTGCTGCCAGTCATGATCCTGGTCGACCAGCCCTGGACCTTGCCGATGCCGAGCACCGCGGCCGTGTTGGCCGTGATCGGGCTCGCGACCCTGTCAACCGCACTTGCCTACATCTTGTTTTTCCGGCTGCTGGCGAGTGCCGGCACCACCAATCTCGCCTTGGTGACCTTCCTGGTCCCCGTCAGTGCGATCCTGCTCGGCGTGTTGTTGCTGGGCGAGGTGCTGGCGCCGAAGCATCTGGTCGGCATGGTGCTGATTGGTCTCGGTCTCGCTGCAATTGATGGGCGCCTATGGCGGCTGATCCGCGGGGCACGAAACCCGTGATCGATTGGGCCGCTGCCGTCCAGACGATCGACCGTGATGGCTTCGCAATCATCCCGGGGCTGCTGACCGCGGACCAGTGCACCACCCTGTCGGCCCTCTACGATCAACCGGATCCCTTCCGGTCGCGCATCGTGATGGCCCGGTACGGCTTCGGCCAAGGGGAATACCAGTACTTCCGTTACCCACTGCCGCCGCTGGTCGAACAGCTGCGCCAGCAGGCCTACCCGCCGCTCGCGTGCCTTGCCAATGACTGGTGCCTGCGCCTCGACCAAGCGCAGCGCTTTCCAGCCACCCTCGACCGGTTTAGGGAGGTCTGCCATGCGGCCGGTCAAACCCGCCCAACACCCCTGCTGCTGCGCTACGGTGCGGGGGACTACAATCGGCTCCATCAGGATCTCTATGGTGCGATCGCCTTCCCGCTACAACTCGTGATCCTGCTCAGCACGCCGGGCACCGACTTCACCGGCGGCGAGTTCGTGCTGACCGAGGCGCGCCCGCGCATGCAAAGCCGGGCGATGGTGGTCCCGCTCACCCAGGGCGATGGCGTGATCTTCCCTGTCAATCACCGCCCGGTCCAAGGTAGCCGCGGATACTACCGGGCACAGCTGCGCCACGGTGTCAGCACGGTCTTGAGCGGCCAGCGCCACACTCTTGGCATCATCTTCCACGACGCGACCTGATCAAACAGCAACGGCCGCGCCGGGGTGTCCCGGCGCGGCCGCGCTGTACGCACAAGACCGAAGCGTTAGGCGCCGATGATGCCGCCGCCGGTCTTGGTGATCATGACCACCGACGGACGCGGCGGCATGTTCGGCTGGAAGTCCGGCCAACGGGTTGCCGGGTCTTCGAACGAGGTGTCGCGTTCAAAGCCGCGGAAGTCCCGCGTGCCGTCCACACCCGGGTGCTGCACGGCCACCGTCATGGCACGGTCGCCCGGCAGGAAGTGCATGCCGCAGATCTCGGCACCCACCGGGACCCGGAAGAACAG
>JAAFHH010000368.1 GCA_013297545.1 Alphaproteobacteria bacterium | reverse complement strand
GTTTGAAAGCGATGGGTCGACGGAATCCGAAGCGACCCTGCAGCGCGAACTGCGCAAGATCTTGGACCCGGACATCCCGGTCGCGGCAACCGCCGTGCGGGTGCCGGTGTTCCTGGGCCATGCCCAAGCGGTCCACGTCGAGTTGGTCGAGCCGTTGACGGCCGAAGCCGCACGCGCGGCCTTCAAGTCGATGCCGGGCCTCAGTGTGATCGACCACCGCGCGGATGACGGCTACGCGACCCCGGTCGAGTGTGCCGGCGATGACGACGTTTTCATCAGCCGCGTGCGGCGCGACACCACCGTGCCCTCCGGCATCGCGTTCTGGCTGGTGGCTGACAATCTGCGCAAGGGGGCTGCGACCAACGCGGTGCAGATCGCCGAGCGGTTGATGGCCAAGCGGCGCTAGGGCCGGGGTCCTCGCTCCAGATAGCTGCTGAGTGCGATGTAGCTGCGTGTCCCCTTCACACCCTCCAGCCGGTAGATGTGGTGCAGCAAGTCTTCCAGCGCCTGAGTATCGGCCGTGCGCACCTTGATCAGCATGCTGGTATCGCCCGCGACGGAGTGGATTTCCTCCACCTCCGAGAACTGGTCGAGGGCGAGCATGAATTCGGTCTTGCCCCACCCCGTCGTGTCGATGTGCACGAAGGCGAGCAGGCCGCGGCCAAGCTTGGCGCCGCTCAGCCGCGCGACGGTGCCGAGGATCACGCCATCGCGCTTCAAGCGCCTGACCCGCTCGTGCACCGCGGGCGGGGAGAGATGCAGGATGGTTCCCATCTCCGCATAGGACCGAGTCGCGTCCTCGGCCAGCAGACTTAACAGTTTTCGGTCGACCGCATCGATCTGGGTTGGCTTGCCTGCTGCTGGCCGAACACTGTTCGTTTCTTGAACCATGGTCGCTAAATCCGCTGTTTTACCGAAGGCTGTTCGGCATTATTGCCGATATGACCACACACCATCAAGCACCGCGCGCAATCGAGATCCCGATCCCGGCGCTGCTGGCCAGCGTCGCCATCGTGGGCTCCAATGCGCTCGCACTCAGCCCGATGCTGGCGGATATTGCCGCCAGTCTCGACACCAGTTCCGTCATGGTGTCGCGCGCGAGTGCGGGCTACAGCGGTGCAACTGCGCTTGCGGCCTTGCTGCTGGCGCCCGGGATCGATCGCTTGGGGCCAGGCCGGGTGCTGCGCCTTGGTCTGCTGGCGCTGACGGTTGCGTGTGTAGCAAGTGCGTTCAGTGTGCACTGGCTGATGCTCCTGCTGGCTCAAGGCGTGGCCGGGATTGGTGCGGGTGTGCTGCTGCCCGCGTGCTATGCGCTGGCCACCGCGACCGCGCCGAAGGGACAGGACGCACAAACCCTCGGCCGCGTGCTGGCGGGGTGGTCCGTCTCGCTGGTGCTGGGTGTGCCCATCGCAGCCCTGATCTCCGACACGTTGGGCTGGCGCGCGACCTTCGCGGTGATGGCAGTGGCCGCGGCGGCAACCGCGCTCGCCGTGCGATCGATCCCGCGGTTCGTCGCGCCACCAGGGCCGCGTGTCTCGGCGATGAGCCTGCTCACGCAGATCAGCGACCGCGCCGTTGCCCCGTTGCTCGCGATCTGCCTGTGCTTCATGGCGGCGTTTTACGGCGTCTACGCGTTCTTGGCGGACACGGTGCGCGCGGTCCACGGTGTGTCCGCCACGGTGGCGGGGTTGATCGCGCTCGCCTATGGCGCTGGCTTTGGTGCGGCGAGCTTTGCTGGCCGATGGGTCGATCGCGCGCGGCCCGAGCGGGTGCTGCCGGTAGCCCTTGGCATCATCGCCGCGATCTACCTCGCGATGGACACGGCCACCACCCTGCTCCCAGCCGTGCTGGCGTTGGCGGTGCTGTGGGGCTTCGCCAATCACATCGGCCTCAACACGCTGATGGTGCTGATGGGCCGCGCGAAACCGGCCGCGCGCGGGGCGGTGTTCGGCTTGAACAGTGCTGTGACCTATGCGGCAGCCCTGGTCGGTGTAGCCGGCGCCGGCCCGCTCTATGAGGCGATCGGTTTTGCCGCCCTCAGCGCCAGCGCAGCCGCATTGCTGGCGAGTGCAGCCGTGATCGCGGTGCTGCGGCGCTAGGGCCGGATCCGCCCAACGACCCGCACGCCTTCGGTCGTGGCTACGACCACGATCCCCTCGCCGGAGGCCGGGACGATCCCGGTCAGTGCCGTGATGTTCACCTGGTGGGTGCTGACGAACACGGCACCCGGCCCGGTCCATGCGGCCAGGATCTGACGCGCGGCCGCTGTCTGCGCTGGTTCCTGAGCGCGGTCGCTGAAGAAGGAATTGAACGCGGGCTCAACGCGCACGCGGCCCGGGAACGCGAGTTCAGCGGTCTCCACCGTGCGGCACCAGGCCGAGCTCAGCACAGCTCCAACATGCACGCCAGCCTCCGTGAACGCGGCCCCGATGCGGCGGGCTTGGGTACGGCCAGCCTCGTCTAGGTTGCGCTGGGTTGTGCAGTCCCCAAGCCGAAGACCGGGCGGATCACCGCCGCCCGGCGCATTGGCGTGGCGGAACAGCGCAATCGCGCCGGATCGCAGCGCGGCCCACGCGGCCTCGTCAGCACGGGCTGGCGCTGGCGACCACAGGATCGCCAGCACCACCAGCAGCAGACGGCCGATCATCAGCTGGTCGGCAACGAGCTCTGGCTGCCGATCATCGAGAGGAACTCGCGGCGGGTTTCTGGATCGCTGCGGAACGCCCCCAGCATGCGGCTGGTCACCATGGAGACGCCGGGCTTGTGCACGCCGCGGGTGGTCATGCACTGGTGCTGGGCTTCGACGACCACGGCGACACCCTTCGGCTGCAGCACATCCTGCAGGGCGTTGGCGATCTGGGCGGTCATCTTTTCCTGGATCTGCATGCGCTTGGAGTAAGCCTCCACCACGCGGGCGAGCTTGGAGATGCCAACCACGCGCCGTTCCGGCAGATAGGCCACGTGCACCTTGCCGATGATCGGCGCGATGTGGTGCTCGCAGAAGCTTTCGAAGCGGATGTCGCGCAGCAACACCATCTCGTCGTAGCCATCGGTTTCTTCGAAGGTGCGCTGCAGCAGGTCAACCGGGTTGACCTGGTAGCCGGAGAACCATTCCTCGTACGCGCGCACCACGCGCTGGGGCGTGTCGGCCATGCCTTCGCGGTCCGGATCATCGCCCGCCCATTGAATGAGCGTGCGCACGGCGCGTTCGGCGTCTTCACGGCTGGGTCGGTTGGCGTCGCTACGGTCCACGATGAGACTATGCACAGTGGCGGGGCTCATAGGCAAATTTCCTTCAGGGCGCTCGCGCCCGAATCGGTTCTCCGATCAGAGAAACCGCATCGTTTCAACGGGTTGATGTGACCCCTGAGGGATCATCGGCTCATGAAAGACAATGGGCGTGACCTGCGCCGGGTCAAGCCTGCCTGCCCAAAAACTTTGCAATCGCTCAGTTCAGGCGTGCAGCCTGGTGCGGGCTGTCGAGGGAGAACGCCGGGATCTCCGCATCGAACGCGGCCCCGGTCGGCAGCTGCATCTGGTAGCTGCCGACCATAATGCCCGAGGGCGTCGAAAGCGGGGTGCCGGACGTGTACTCAAACGCGGCCCCTGGCTTCAGCACCGGCTGCTCGCCCACCACGCCCGCGCCGCGGACTTCTTGGACCCGACCCGCCGCATCGGTGATGCGCCAGACGCGGGATTTCAGCTGCACGGTCTCGTCGCTCTGATTCTCGATCCGGACATGGTAGGCCCAGACATAATGGTTCTCGTCCGGCGAGGATTGATCCGGCAGGAAGAACGCTTGCACCGTGATTGAAATGCCGTGAGTGGTCTTGGCGTACATGGTGTGAGCCCGAGGATGCGGCGCTGGTTATGGCGGATTGCGGCCACGCCTGTCCAGATGCCCCACCACGGCGCTGGCATTCAGCGCGAGTTTCAGCATGCTGGGCCGGCCCCCCGTTTGCACCGAGGACATGTGCCATGACCGCAGCCAGCATCCCGATCGCGCGCACCGGCAAGACA
>JAAFHH010000367.1 GCA_013297545.1 Alphaproteobacteria bacterium | reverse complement strand
TCCATACTTGGCGCAGCATCCTTCGTCTGGTTGGAGATCACACCTATGCCTGAGAGCACCGTGTCGCACACCACCCCTCGCCCAAGAGCGGGATGGTGCCGTTTGCTTGGGCGGATCCGTTTCTGCTCGACCTGCAGCTGTCGGAAGACGAACGGATGATCCGGGATTCGGCCGCTGCGTTCGCGGCCGAGAAGCTGGCACCGCGCATTCAGGATGCCTACCTGCACGAACAAACCGATGCCGCGATCTTCCGGGAGATGGGCGCGGTCGGCCTGCTCGGTGTCACCATTCCAGAGGCCTATGGCGGCATCGGCTCGAGCTACGTCGCCTACGGCTTGGTCGCGCGCGAGGTGGAGCGGATTGATTCCGGCTATCGCTCGATGATGAGCGTCCAGTCGTCCTTGGTGATGCACCCGATCTACGCCTATGGCACCGAAGCGCAGCGCCGCAAATATCTGCCCAAGCTCGCGAGTGGCGAGTGGATTGGCTGTTTCGGTCTGACCGAGCCGGATGCCGGCTCTGATCCGAGCGCCATGACCACGCGCGCCGAGCAGACACCGACGGGCTACCGCCTGACCGGTGCCAAGATGTGGATTTCCAATTCGCCGATCGCTGACGTGTTCGTGGTGTGGGCGAAATCGGCGGCGCACGGCAACAAGATCCGCGGCTTTGTGCTGGAAAAGGGCATGCCCGGCCTGTCCGCGCCGAAGATCGGCGGCAAGCTCAGCCTGCGCGCCTCGATCACCGGCGAGATCGTAATGGATGGGGTGGAGGTCGGCGAAGACGCGCTGCTGCCGCACGTCGAAGGCCTAGCCGGTCCGTTCGGCTGCCTCAACCGCGCGCGCTACGGGATTTCCTGGGGGGTGATGGGGGCAGCCGAAGACTGCTGGTTCCGCGCCAACCAATACGGGCTCGACCGCAAGCAATTCGGCCGGCCGCTGGCGCAAACCCAATTGTTCCAAAAGAAGCTCGCGGACATGCAAACCGAAATCGCGCTTGGTCTGCAGGCGAGCTTGCGGGTCGGCCGGCTGATGGACGAAGGCCGCTTTGCACCGGAGATGATCAGCATCGTCAAGCGCAACAACTGCGGCAAGGCGCTCGACATCGCCCGCCACGCCCGCGACATGCACGGCGGCAACGGCATCCAAATCGAATACCACGTCATGCGCCACGCCCAGAACCTCGAGACGGTGAACACCTATGAGGGCACGCACGACGTCCACGCGCTGATCCTCGGCCGGGCGATCACCGGCCTGCAGGCGTTCTTCTAGCCCTGGCTGCCATTTCCATTGGGTTCGAGCACACCCCACCCCGGCGCCTCGGCGTCGGGGACGAAATCCTCATTGCCGGAACGGTATCGACGGCGTAGAGTTCCAATCAGTAACGTTCAGTTCCACTGATTGGAACCGCGATGAGTGCGCTCCGCAATTCTGCTGCCGTGCTGCGCCTGTTCTCCAGCGGTCACCCGGATCTCGGGGTGGTCGAGGCAGCGGCTGCGCTGGGCTTGCCGAAAAGCACCACCTCGCGCCTACTGAAGATGATGGCGGAGGAAGGGCTGCTGGAAGTGATCCAGAGCTCGCGGCGTTACCGGCCAGGGCCGGTGGTGGCGGTGGCGGCCCGGGTCTACCGGGCGGGGTCTGCGCTGATCCCAGCGATTGAGGGGTTGGTCGCTGATGTGGTCGCTGCCTGCGGCTATACCGGCTACGTGTCCTTACGCGCTGGCCAAGACATCTTCGCGATCAAGATGTGCACCGGGCGCCAAGCGCTGCAAGTCGTGACCCCGATCGGCCAGACCTATCCGGCCTACGCCTCCGCCGTTGGCCGGGCGCTGCTGGCGCGCTTGAGCGATGAGGACATCCGCCAGCTTTACGCAGCCCGAGGGTTTGACTGCCCAGCGCCGTCCGCGCCGGCGGGGATTGAGGCGTTGCTCGATCGCATCCGCCAGGTGCGCGCAACCGGCATCGCCCACGCCGATGATGAATGCAACCCGGGTGTCGGCTCGATCGCGGTTGCGATCGCGGACCCGGCGGAGGGGGAAGTGGTGGCGGCGTGCCTGTCCTTCTCCCTCAGTTTGGTGACCGCGGCGGACCGTGCGGAAATCCGGGCCCAGTTGTTGCGGGGTGCGGAACGCGTGGGCGTGCGGTTTGGCGATCCGGTCTGGGTTGAACGCAGTGCCGACCAGCGGCGTGTGGCATGAAGGAGGGGTGAGGATGCAGGCCTGGCGGATTGGCTTCGATATCGGGGGCACCTTCACCGACTTCATCTTGAAGGATCCGTCTGGCGCGATCCGCCTGCACAAGTGCTTGACCACACCGGAGGACCCCTCGATCGGCGCGATGGCGGGTCTGGCGGAGGTCACCAGTGCGGCCGGCATTGGGCTTGGCGACTTGGGCGAAATCGTCCACGGCACGACGCTGGTCACCAATGCGATCATCGAACGCAAAGGCGCGCGCCTCGGCCTGATCACCACACAAGGGTTCCGCGACCTGCTGGAGATGGGCACGGAACAGCGCTACGACATCTACGATCTGTTCCTCGCGTTCCCGGAACCTTTGGTGCAGCGCCGGCACCGGCTGGAAGTGGCGGAGCGGATCGACCGCGACGGCCGGGTGGTGGTCGCCCTCGATGAAGCCGCCGTCGCCGCCGCCGCCAAGGACCTCGCCGCGGCCGGCTGCCAGGCGATTGCAATCGCCTTCCTGCATTCCTATCGCAATTCGGCGCACGAGCTGCGCGCAGCTGAGATCGTGGCGGCAACCGTGCCGGGCCTCGCGGTTTCCGTCTCGTCCGCCGTGGTGGCGGAGTTGTGGGAATACCAGCGCACGGTCACCACCTGCGCCAACGCCTATGTTCAGCCGCTGATGGACCGCTACCTGACGCGGCTCGAACGCGAGTTAGCGATTGGCGGGTTTCGCGGCGCACTCAGGCTGATGCATTCGGCCGGTGGCTTGGTGGCACCCGCCGCCGCGCGGGCCTATCCGATCCGGCTGCTCGAATCCGGTCCGGCCGGCGGTGGGCTGGCGACGGCGCTGTTCGGCCAGCGCGCCGGCTTGCAAGACGTGATTTCCTTCGACATGGGTGGTACCACCGCCAAGGCGTGCTTGATCGAAAATGGCCGGGCCAACATCGCGCCGATGATGGAAGCGGGCCGGGTGCATCGCTTCAAGCGCGGCTCTGGCCTGCCGATCAAAGCGCCGGTGATCGACATGATCGAAATCGGCGCCGGCGGCGGGTCGATCGCGCGCATCGATGAAGTGGGTCTGCTACGGGTCGGCCCACACTCCGCGGGTGCCGACCCTGGCCCCGCCTGCTACGGCCGCGGCGGCACCGAGCCGACCGTGACCGATGCCAACCTGCTGCTCGGCTGGTACGACCCCGGCTTTTTCTTAGGTGGGCGCATGCGCCTCGATGCCGGTGCGGCGGAGCAGGCGATCACCACGCTTGGCCGCGCGATCGGTCTTGCGGCGGTCGAAACCGCCTGGGGCATCGCCAAGGTGGTCACCGAAAGCATGGCGGCGGCGGCCCGCGTGCACCTGGTCGAAAAGGGTAAAGACCCGCGGCGCTACGCCATGGTTGGCTTCGGCGGCGCTGGTCCAGCCTACGCCGCGCAAGTCGCCCGCGCGCTTGGCGTGACGGATCTGATCATCCCGCCGGCATCCGGGGCGGCATCGGCCCTTGGGTTCTTGGTGGCACCGCTCTCCTTCGAGCAGGTGCGATCCCTGCCCGTGGTGCTGGTACCAGGCTTCGATGCACCCGCGATCAATGCCGTGCTGGGCCAACTGGAAGCCGAGGGCCGTGCCATCCTCACGGCGGCTGGGGTTGCTGCCAGCGACATGATCATCGAACGCTCCGCCGATATGCGCCTGGTCGGCCAGGTGCACGACATCACTGTGCCGCTCCCCGACGGTGTGCTGAACGATGCGGCCCTGCCGGAAATCACCCGCCTGTTCGCAGACGTCTACGCCAAGCGCTACACCGCGGTGTTTGCCGGTGCTGCGTTGGAGGCGATTTCGTTCCGGGTCAGGGTGGT
>JAAFHH010000366.1 GCA_013297545.1 Alphaproteobacteria bacterium | reverse complement strand
GCGCGTGGTGTCGCGCAGGGTTTCCGCCAAGAGATCGGCAACATCGAGGGCGGCCATATCCTCGGTGCGCAGATCGCGGGCGAGCGCTGGCAACTGGTGGCGGGCTGTCCGCAAACGGGCCGCGTCCGGCGCGGCATCGAGCAGATCGGCCAGCTGGAACGCCCCACTCGCGCGCCGGCGGAGCAGCTGGCGCGGCGTGATCAGGCCGATCAACTGGCCCTGATCCTCCACCCCGAGATGGCGCAGGCCAAGCCGTTCCATCCGCGCCATCGCCTTGTAGAGCCGGGCGTCCGCCGGCAGGCCAGCGATCGGCTGGGTCATGATGGTGTATGCGGGCTGATCGGCCGCCGCAGCGCCGCCGCGGGCAAGAGCGCGCACGATATCCCGCTCCGTGATCAAGCCCTGCGCCTGGCCCGCCGCATCGGCGACAGCCAGCGCAGAGGATTGCGCAGCATCCAGGGCGCGCGCGGCGTCCGCGATCGTGGCAGCGGGCGGCAGGAGGGGTGGCAGCGGGCGCATCACCTGCCACAGCCGTTCTCGAAACGGGTAGGTATCGATCGCTTCGACGTGGGTCGGGTCCATGGTTCACGCCACCAGCGCTTTCAGCGCGCCCCAGGTGGTGATGCCGCGGCGTTGAGCGAGCTCCAGGCCGCGGGCCCAGATTTCCGCTGTCAGCAGCGCGTCGCCGAGCGCCGTATGCCGGCCGAGCGGTACCAGGTTGAGGTGGCGGGCAAGCGCATCCAAGTTGCCAGGCGCTGCGGGGTCCAAGCGCTGCAGCAACAGCCCGGCATCGGCGACCAGACCCTCCGGCCAGATCTGACCCGAGCGTTCAGCCTCGTGGCGCAGGATCGCAGCATCGAACGCGATCCGGTGGCCAACCAAGATCCGCCCGGCAACCAGCGGCGCGATTTCGGGCCACACGGCCGCAAACGGCGGCTGATATGCCAAAGTGCTGCTGGTCAGTCCGTGGATTGCGATTGCGGCCGATGGAATTGGCACGTCCGGCAGCACCAGCCGGTCGATGCTGCTGCCCGTGTGCCGGCGGGTGCCAGTCATCGCGACGGCACCGATCGCAACAACGCGGTCGCGCGCGGGATCAAGCCCGGTCGTCTCGGTGTCGATCACCAGGGCCGGCAGTCGATCGAGCGGCAGATCGTCGGTCACCGAGACGGGGTGGGGCGGCTGCCCGGCCTGCGCCAAGGCTGGTGCCTCGATTGGCAGCAGCAGCAGGGCCGAGCCGTCCGGCAGTGCTGCCAGACGCACCGCCAAGAGTTGGCCGTCCACCCGCCTCAAGTTGGCGTGCAGCGGCTCATGGCCGAGCTGTGCCAGCGCACGGTCAAGGTCCGCGCGCTCCAACGCATCGAACACGGCGGAGCCGACGGTTACCGCGTCGCCGAGGATCGCTATGGCCTGCGTGCCGGCAAACCGCACCAGCCCGCGCGGATCGACAATCAGTGCGGCCTGGGGCAGATGGTCGAGGGCGGCACTGGTGGTCTCCAACGCCACCAGTGCGCTGGCAACAGCGCCAACCGCCCCTTCGGCCATCGCCTGTTCACCGATCCGGGCGGGCAGCCGGCCGTGGCGTGCGAGCAGCAGCGCGTCGCTGCCCAAGCGATCAAGCAGGGCAGTCTGCCGGTCGACGGCGCTGAACGCCTGGAAGAGGCCAAAGCCGCCAAGGGCCGCCCCGAACAGGCAGGCGAGACCCGCCAGAGGTTCCCCGGTAAGCGCGAGCCAAAGCGCGAGTGCGGCACCGAGCGGCGGCAGCAGGGCGAGCAGCTTCAGGCGTGCCAGCAGGGGCTGCTCGGCCGATAGAACGGGACGGCTCACACCCAAACGACGCGGCGCAAGGCCTGCAGCCCAAAGCTGCCGGCCCAGCACAGGCACGCGAGCATGGCTGCGTATTCCGCATGCTTCAGATAGCGCTCGCGCAAGATCGTCCCGATCACCCGCTGGGCGCGGGCTTCCGGCAGGTGGTGGGTTTTGTCGAGCAGCATCCAGACTTCGGTGCGGCGATAATCCCGCGTTGGTGCCGGGATCGCCTTGTAGATCAAGAACACGGCGGCCAGCATGGCTTCAACGGCGCTGGATTTCAGCGCCATCGGTGGGTCGAAACTCAAGCCCGCACCGATCGACAGCATGGCGATCAAGCCAAAGCCGAGGGCCCGGCGGATGGAGATATCCGTCCAATGGGTGATGCGCGCGATCTCGTCTGCGAAGGGCATGGGTGCACCTCAGTGTCAGCCGCACCCGCAGCTTACCCACAAGATCGAGCGGGTCAATGCGTCAAAAGAAGCGCGCGAGGCCGGGGGCGGTCAGCAGCGCAACGCCGCCCAGCCAGATCATCAAGGATGGGCGGTCGGTTTCTGATCGCTTGGTCAGGCCTTCAAAGATCGCGGCCGGAATGCCGGCGATCAGCAGCGTGGAGACCGAGACGATGAAGGTGGCACCATAGAAGATCACCAGCGCATCTTTCGGAAACAGCTCTGGCAGCCAAATCGGTGCGAACACGTAGACGGCCGGCAGCATCGGCGAAATCCAGCCATTGATGGCGGCGATCGCGAGGATTGAGAAGAACAAGCCGCGGGCATTCATGACGCGCCTCCCGATTGGGTTAGCGACGGGGCCCAGCCCTGCATCCAGAACACGATGAACACGATGTAGCGCAGCGCAAAGCACCAGTAGGCGGCGGCAAGCAAGGTGAAGTGCGGGCCGATCATGCGCGGCGTCATCGCCGAAAACACCACCAGCGGCCAATCGGTCAGCCGGCGGAAGAAGCGCCAGATGTAGTTCTGGCTGGTGGGCGGCAGCCACAAACCCAGCAAGAAGCGACCGATGAACGTCCAGGACAGGACGGCCAGCCCATAGGTCAACACCCAGAACGGCAGGTAGTCCCAGAAAAAGTTTGGTTGTGCGGGCATCACTCGGTCCGTGAAGAAAAAAGAAGGGGCGACGGTTGCCCGTCGCCCCCCGTTTGAGCATCGGCTGGTGGAAAGACTACTCCACCGACCGCGAGGTTGCCACTTCGCGCACGGCACCAGTCGGAACGCGGATGGACTCGATGAAGTCCTGCATTTCCTTCGAGGGTGCCGGGGTGAATTGGCTGACCACGTAGGTCACCAAGAACGCCAGCGGCACACCAAAGATACCGCCGGAGATGTTGTTGATGCCCCAGATGTTCGCCACCTGGCGGCCACGGGCGGTGGTGATGTTCGCCATGTCGCCAAACGTCGCCTTGAACGATGGGCCGAAGAATTCGGTCCACATCAAGTACGTGAAGGTGACACCGAAGCCGACGATCATGCCGGCAATGGCACCTTGCGAGGTTGCGCGCTTCGACCAGATCCCCATCACCAGCGGCGCGAACAAGCCCGCCGCGGCGATCGAGAACGCCCACGCCACCAGGAACAGGATGTCTGCCCCCATGGAGCCGGCAACCCAGGCGGCCAGCAACGCCACTACCACCAGCAGGATCTTGGAGATCTGCAGGCGCTTGGCCGTGTCGGCTTGTGGGTTGATCATGCGGTAGTACAAGTCGTGGCTGAGCGCGTTGGACTGCGCCAGCAACAACCCGTCTGCCGTTGAGAGTGCCGCCGCCAGACCGCCGGCTGCGACAAGGCCAGAGATGACGTAGGGCAGGCCGGCGATTTCCGGCGTTGCCAGCACGATAGCGTCAGCATGGATGCGGAATTCTGCGACCTGTAGGATGCCGTCCCCGTTACCGACCACGCCACGGCAGAGCGAGAAGATCTGCGCCGCGTTGGCCGCATCGCAGGCCCCGACCAGACCGATGGCACCCCAGCTTTGCACCCAGTACGGGAGCGAGGCGATCGGCTGACCAATGACGTTCTGGTAGACTTCGAGCCGCGCAAACGCTGCGTAGGCCGGTGCCGTGAGGTACAGCGCACCAACGAAGATCAGCGTCCAAGCGACCGAGGTGCGGGCTTCACGCACAGACGGCGTGGTGAAGAAGCGCATCAGCACGTGCGGCAAAGACGCCGTGCCGACCATCAAGCAGAAGGTCAGGAAGAAGAA
>JAAFHH010000365.1 GCA_013297545.1 Alphaproteobacteria bacterium | reverse complement strand
TCGGCCTAGGACAGCTTGGTCTCCAAGCTGATCGTCTACGGGGCGACGCGCAATGAATGCCTGATGCGCCTGCGCCGGGCGCTGGAAGAATACGTCATCGGCGGCATTGAAACGACCATTCCGCTCCACCGCCGGTTGATCCAGGCGCCAGACTTCCTCAACGGCGACTATGATATCCATTGGCTGGAACGGTTCGTCGCAGGCGATACGCCATAAGGCTACCGCGACAGCGCCGGTGCGATGCGCTAAGCGGTAGGTGCCATGTCGCGTCTGACGCCGGAACTGCTGTTGAATGCCTACGCCGTCGGGATCTTCCCGATGGCGGAGCATCGCGACGATCCGGACATTTTCTGGGTCAATCCGGAACGGCGCGGGATCCTGCCGCTCGACCAGTTCCATCTGCCGCGCTCGCTCGCGCGCACGATCCGCCGCGGCACCTATGAAATCCGGGTCAACACGGCGTTCGCTGCGGTCGTGGCCGGCTGTGCCGAGGCGACCGAAGGCCGGCCGGAGAGCTGGATCAACGCCGAGATCCGGGCCCTCTACCAAGCGCTGTTCGACCTCGGCCACGCGCACTGTGTCGAGGCGTGGGCGGGCGAGCAGCTGGCCGGCGGCCTCTATGGCGTCGCCCTCGGCGGGGCGTTCTTCGGCGAGAGCATGTTCAGCCGGGCGACCGATGCCTCCAAGGTCGCCCTTGCCCACTTGGTCGCGCGCCTGAGGGTCGGCCACTTCACCTTGCTGGACACCCAGTTCGTGACCACCCACCTCGCCCGCTTCGGTGCGACCGAAATCCCCCGCGAGGTCTATCTGCAGCGCCTCGGTCGAGCCCTGCGTATCCCGGCCCGCTTGCCGCGCGAGCTCAGCGATGCCGAGGTGTTGGCGGAGCTAACCTAACGGCAGCCGAGCACGGTGACGTCGTAGACCGCGTGCTCAAGCGCGTTCAGCGCCGGGCTGTTCGCCCACATCCAGCCGGAGAACACCACCGCGCGCGGCTGGTCCGGTGGTGTATCGGCGATCTGCAGAAAGGCGGTGGTGTCGGGTGCTTCATCCGCCGGGCGCTGATTGCAGGTGCGCGCCACCACCTCCAGCGTGCCGAAGCGCACGGTCTCGCCGATCGGGGCCTCGATGCGCGAGACCCGCGCGGTCACCTTGTCGAGGGCTTGCAGCACGGCTGCGCGGGCTTGCACCGGTGGGCGCGGCTGGGTGGTTTGCGCGTGGGCCAGACTGGCGAGGCTGACCAGTGCACCCGCCAGGATCAGCTTAGCGGGGTGCGGCATTGCCGCTGCTGCCGGCGCTTGAGAAGATCGCGCGGCCGA
This sequence comes from Alphaproteobacteria bacterium, assembly GCA_013297545.1. GTDB lineage: Bacteria > Pseudomonadota > Alphaproteobacteria > Elsterales > Elsteraceae > RDXE01. The sequence continues at coordinate 2,730 of JAAFHH010000365.1, read as the reverse complement.
TCAAATCCAGCAGATCGACCGGCGGGGTGACGCGGGTGACCCGTTCACCGGGCGCCAACACCTTGTCCTCAGTGCCCGGGATCAGCTTCAAGTAGCGCCCGCCGAGCAGCCCGTCGGAGCCAACGGCGAGCACGGTATCGACCGGCAGCTTTACGGTGTTCGGCACGGTAAAGCGCACGTCGGCCAAGAACAGCTCAGGGTCGAGGCGGACGGCGGTAACGGTGCCGACCTTGAGGCCGGACAGGCGCACCTCGGTTCCTGGCGTCATGCCACCAGCGTTTTCGAATCGTGCGCTCAAGCTGTAGCTGTCGCCACTGCCCCCGAACCCGGTGGACGAGACCGCGAACCAGGCAAAGCCGGCGGCCACCACCAGCACCAGCGCACCCACCAGGGTTTCCAGAATCCCACGCGACATGCGCTTTAGCTCCGGGTGCTGGCGCCGTCGGGCGTCCAGGCTTCGAAGTCGCCGGTCGCCTTGGCGCGCACACCACCCTGCACTTGGTGGCCGGGTGGCCGGTAAGCGGCGACAGTGCCGGTCAGGTTCTGCTGGTGCGGCTTTTCCCAGGCGTGAGGGGTGCGCGGTTGCGGCAAGCCTTCATCCAGCTTGTGCAGCCAGGCGTGCCATTCCGGCGGCACCCGGCTTGCTTCCACCTCGCCATTGTACATCACCCAGCGGCGCTGCTTGCGCCAATCCTCGAACGTACCCCGTTCTTGGTAGTAGACGTTACCCTGCGCGTCTTCCCCAACGCGCACGCCGCGGTACCGGGTGAACAGCATCGTGCCGAAACTCATGATCAGACCCATCCGCGCATGCCCAAACCGCGCGGACTATGCACCCGGTGCCCGGCACAGTCCAGCGCGCCTAGGATTCCCGGCGGTCAAGCTGAAAATGTCGCGGGGCGCCACAAAAACGCCTTGAGCGCCACCAGCCCTTGGGGCACCTTTGGGAACCAACACACTAGATCTTGTGCTCAGGGGAGAGATCGATGCGGTTCGAACGGCGCTTTACCCAACCCGGAACATCCCCCTACGACGGTATTCCGTTCCGCGCGGCGGCGTCTGAAATCCGCAACCCCGATGGCTCGATCGTCTTCCGCCTGGAAGACATTCAGGTTCCGGCCGATTGGAGCCAGGTCGCCTGCGACGTGCTGGCGCAGAAGTACTTCCGCAAGGCCGGCGTGCCCGCGGCACTGCGCCCAGTCGCGGAAGACAAAGTACCGGCCTGGCTCGCCCGGCGCGAACCGGATGCCGAAGCCCTGGCCGATCGCCCGAAGGCTGAGCGCACAACGTCGGAAACCGATGCGCGCCAGGTGTTTGATCGCCTGGCCGGCACCTGGACCTATTGGGGTTGGAAGGGCGGCTACTTCGACCAAGAAGACGACGCCCAGGCGTTCTACGACGAGCTGCGCTATATGCTCGCCCGCCAGATGGTGGCGCCGAACTCGCCGCAGTGGTTCAACACCGGTCTGCACTGGGCCTACGGCATCGATGGCCCGGCCCAGGGTCACTACTATGTCGATTTCGTCTCTGGTCAGCTGACCGCGTCGACCTCCGCCTACGAGCATCCGCAGCCGCACGCCTGCTTCATTCAGGGGGTCGCTGATGACCTGGTGGGTGATGGCGGGATCATGGATCTGTGGGTGCGCGAAGCCCGCCTGTTCAAGTACGGCTCCGGCACGGGATCGAACTTCTCGCGCCTGCGCGGCGATGGCGAGCGGTTGTCTGGCGGCGGCAAGTCGTCCGGTTTGATGAGCTTCCTGAAGATCGGCGACCGGGCGGCCGGTGCGATCAAGTCCGGTGGTACAACGCGCCGCGCGGCCAAGATGGTCGTCGTTGATGTCGACCACCCGGATATCGAAGATTTCATCCGCTGGAAGGTGACCGAGGAACAGAAGGTCGCAGCCCTGGTCAGTGGCTCGATCCAAAGCAAGAAGCACCAGGAACTGGTGATGGCGGCGATCTGGACCGACAAGATCGCAGACGGCGACGACAGCCGCTTCGACCCAAAACAGAACCCGGAATTGGCCAAGGCGATCCGCGCGGCGCGCAAAGTCTCCGTTCCGGAGAACTACGTCCAGCGCGTGATCCAGTACGCCCGGCAGGGCAACCGCACGGCCGAAGCCTTCAAGACCTACGACACCGATTGGGATGGCGATGCCTATCTCTCGGTCTCCGGCCAGAACTCCAACAACTCGGTGCGGGTGACCAACGGCTTCCTTGACGCCGTGGCGCAAGACGCGGATTGGCCGCTGATCCGCCGCACCGACGGCAAGGTCGCCAAGACGATCAAGGCAAAGGCGCTGTGGGATGACATCGCCTATGCCGCCTGGGCGTGTGCGGACCCGGGCATCCAGTTCGACACCACGGTGAACGAGTGGCACACCTGCCCGGCGTCAGGGCGAATCAACGCCTCGAACCCGTGTTCGGAGTACATGTTCCTCGACGACACGGCCTGCAACCTCGCCTCGATCAACCTCATTCAGTTCCGCAATCAGGATGGTTCGTTCGATGTGCCGGGCTTCGAGCACACGACCCGGCTGTGGACTGTGGTGCTGGAAATCTCCGTGCTGATGGCGCAGTTCCCGTCGCGCCAGATTGCTGAACTCTCCTACCGCTATCGCACCCTCGGCCTTGGCTTTGCCAATATTGGCGGTCTGTTGATGGCTGATGGCTTGAGCTACGACAGCGATCAGGGCCGGGCCTTGTGTGCGGCGATCACCGCGGTGATGA
>JAAFHH010000364.1 GCA_013297545.1 Alphaproteobacteria bacterium | reverse complement strand
CTCTCCAACGTCTCGCCAATCAACCGACGCCGCGCCGCACCGGTTGGTGGATCGGGCAGGGTGATCAAGGTCTCGCCGACGATCCGGTGGACGGGCAAGCGCGGGTTGAGTGAGCCCATCGGGTCTTGGAAAATGATCTGGAAGCGGCGGCGCCGCTGACGGAGAGCACCGGCACTCAAGGTTGCTAGATCCTCGCCGGCAAACCGCACGGAGCCGGCATTTGGCCGGTCGAGCGCCATCACCAGGCGGGCGAGGGTGGACTTGCCGCAGCCGCTCTCGCCGACCAGCGCCAGGGTCTCGCCGGCACCCACCGTGAAGTCCACGCCATCGACGGCGGTGAGGTACGGGCGCGGCTGGAACAGCTGCGTGCGCGGCAGCGGGTAGCGGCGCGTGAGGCCGCGAACTTCCAGCAGCGCGGTCATGGCAGCTGGTCCCGGTGGTGGCAGGCGACGTGGCGCCCAGGGGCAACCGCGATCAGGTCTGGTCGTTCCGCACAGGCCGCATCCGCAAGGCCGCAGCGATCGCGAAAGCTGCACCCCGTCGGTCGCTGGCCGAGGGGTGGCACCGACCCCGGGATGGTCTGCAACCGCGCACCGGCCGCCCCCGGCATCGCGCGCAACAGACCGGCGGTGTAGGGGTGGCGTGGATTGGCGAGCACGTCGGCTGTCGGGCCAGTTTCTACACACTGGCCAGCGTAGAGCACCATCACGCGTGCGGTTGTCGTCGCGACCACGCCGAGATCGTGGGAAATCAGCACCAGCGCCAAGCCATCTTCGGCAGCGAGATCGGCCAGCAGATCCAGGATCTCCGCCTGCACGGTGACGTCCAGCGCCGTGGTCGGCTCGTCCGCCAGCAGCAGCGTCGGCTGGCAGGCGAGTGCAATCGCAATGCCGACGCGCTGGCGCTGGCCGCCGGAGAGTTCGTGCGGGTACTGCGCCATGCGGCCGGCTGCACCCGGAATGCGCACGCGCTCCAGCAGGCGCAACGCCTCGGCGGCGGCGCCCATGCGGTCGAGGCCGCGGTGCAGCACCAACCCTTCCGCCACTTGGCGGCCGATCGGCTGGGCGGGATTGAGGGCGGTCATCGGTTCCTGAAACACCATGCCGATTGAGGCGCCGCGGATCTGGCAGAGTGCTGCCTCGTCCAGGGTGAGCAGGTCGCGCCCCTCGAAGTCGATCACGCCGGTCGCTTTGGCAGCCGGCGGCAACAGGCCGATCAGAGCCAGCGCGAGTAGGGATTTGCCCGATCCGCTCTCACCAACAATCCCGAGGCTCTGGCCGCGCGCGAGCGAGAAGCTGACCGGCTCCAGCGCGGGCATGCCGTTGATCGCAATCGCCAGATCGCGCACGTCCAGCATCAGCGGGTCCGCCGGAGTTTGGGGTCAAGCCAATCGCGCAAGCCATCGCCGAGGAGATTGAGGCCGAACACCGCAAGTGCAATCGCCGCGCCCGGCACCAGCGCCAGGTGCGGTGCGCGGTCGAGGTAGGTTTGCGCGTCCGACAGCATGCGGCCCCAGCTGGGTGCTGGCGGCTGAATGCCAACACCGAGGAAGGAGAGGCCCGCCTCCGCCAAGATCGCCAGCGCCAATTGGATGGTCGCCTGCACCACCAGCAGGCCGGCGATGTTCGGCAGCACATGGATCACCGTGATGCCAAGCCAACCGCGCCCGGCCGCACGGGCAGCGACGACATAGTCGCGCGCCCAGATCTGCAGCGCACCCGCACGCGCGACGCGGGCGAACACGGGGATATTGAACACACCGATCGCGATCACGGCGGTGTGGGCACCCGCCCCCAGCACGGCGGCCAGCACGAGGGCGGACAGCACGGCCGGGAAGGCAAACACGACATCGTTCGCGCGCATCAGCACCGCATCGATCGCACCACGCCGGGCGGCAGCGGCGAGGCCGAGGGCGACGCCGACCCCCAGACCGAGCGCCACCGCCAGCACCGCCACGTGCAGGGACTGCCAAGCGCCGGCCAAGATCATCGAGGTGATGTCGCGCCCGAAGTGATCGGTACCCAGCCAATGCACCGGATCGCCAGGGGCAACGAAGCGGGCGCGCATGTTCATGCGGTTGGGCGCGTGCGGCGTCCAGGCTTGCGCGACCAGCGCCATCGCCACCACGATTGTGGTGAGCGCAGCCCCCAGCCAGAGGGCGGTGCGCTTCATGCGACGCGCCCGCGCAGGCGCGGATCGATCAATGTGTAGGTGATGTCCACCAGGCTGTTGACCAGGATCACCAGGCCGGCCAGCAGCAAGGCGACATCCTTCAACACGATCAGATCGCGCTGGCCCAGCGCCTGAAAAATCAACCGACCGAGGCCCGGCAGCGCGAAGACATTCTCGATCAGAATGGCGCCGGCAATCAGCACCGGGAACTGCAAGCCGATGATGGTGACGATCGGGATCAGCGCATTGCGCAAGCCGTGGCGCCAGAGCGCTTGGGATCGGCTCAAGCCCTTGGCGCGGGCGGTGCGGATGTAATCCTCCCCCACCACCTCGAGCACCGACGATCGCGTGACGCGCGCCAGGATCGCGGCCTGCGGCAAGGCGAGTGCGAGGCTCGGCAAGATCAGCGCGGCGATCGCTGGCCCAACACCCGCCTCCCACCCCGGAAAGCCGCCGGATGGCAACCAGCCGAGCCCGATCGAAAACCCGAGCACCAACAGAATACCGATCCAAAAGTTCGGTACGGCAACACCGATCTGGCTAGCTGCGATGATCACCCAGTCGGCTGCCCGGCCGTGGGACGCGGCCGCCAGCACGCCGGCTGGAATCGCGATCGCGGTCGAGATCACGATTGCGAGCGCCGCCAGCGGCACGGTCACCGCCATCCGGTCGAGGATCAGCCCGGCAACCGGCAGCCGCCAGGTGTAGGAGAGCCCAAAGTCCCCCACTGCCACCCCACCAATCCAGGCGAGGTAACGGGTCAGTGCCGGCTGATCGAGCCCCATCTGGCGACGCAGGGCCGCCAAGGTATCGGCCTGCGCCTCCGTGCCCAGCATCACCAGGGCTGGGTCACCCGGCAGAATATCGAGGACCAGAAACAACACGACGCTGGCAGCCATCAAGGTCGCCAGCATCGTTGCCAGTCTGCGGGCGAGGAACAGCGCCATCCCGGGATTAGCGCCAGCGCACCTCAGTCACGTCGTTGGCCTGCAGCGGGCTGTTGTGCCACAGCCCATCGAGGCGCGCGTTCCACACGCCGATCTTCGGCAGCTGGAACAAGAACACGTTGACTTGTTCGTCCGCGAGCAGGCGCTGGGCGTCGCCGTAGAGCCGGTTGCGCCCGGCTTCATCGGCGGTGCGTTCCACCTCGTCCATGATCGCCTGCAGGCGGGCGTGGTTCTGGTAGCGGAAGTAATAGGTGGGCCGGCCGTAGATGTTGATGTCCATCGGCTCGGTGTGCGCGATGATGGTGAGGTCGAAGTCCGCGTTGCGGAACACGGTTTCCAGCCAGCGCGGGAATTCCAATGCCTCGATGGTGGCCGTGATGCCGACGTCCGCCAGCATCGCCGCGATGATTTCTCCGGATCGCCGGGCATAGGCCGGCGGCGGCAGACGCAAAGTCACCCGCAGGTTGCTCACCCCAGCCTGTTGCAAAAGCTGACGGGCCATCGCCGGGTTGTAGGGGGTCGTGCCGGTCAGGTCGACATAGGCCGGGTGGTTGGGCGAGAAGTGGCTGCCGATCGGCTTTGCCGTGCCAGACATCGCGCCATCGATCACCGCTTGTTTGTCGATCGCATGCGCAATCGCGCGGCGCACCCGGACATCGGTGAACGGTGCTTTGGAGTTGTTCATGGCGAGGATGGTCTCGCCCTCGGTGTTGCCGATCACGACGGTGAAGCGGGTGTCGCGCCGAAATTGATCGACCGCTTCGGCCGGCCCGAGGTTCGCGAACGCATCAACATCGCCTGCCCGCAAGGCCGCTACCTGGGCCTGCGGATCGCTGATGAAGCGGAAGACGACGCGGTTCAAGGCCACTTGCGCGGCATTTCGGTGGCCCGGGTACTTCACCAGCACGACCCGGTCGCCCGGCGTGCGGGAT
>JAAFHH010000363.1 GCA_013297545.1 Alphaproteobacteria bacterium | reverse complement strand
CGATCTCGCGACTGTGATCCGGTCGACTGGATGGCGACCGATGCGGAGGTTGCCTGCCCGGATCCGCACTGCCCGACCCGCTTTCGCATCACCCGCACCCAGCGCCGGTTCTTCCCGCGCGCTGCCGCCACGGCCGTGCCGTTGGAGACATCATGACTGTGGAAACTGCATCCCTCGGCCCCGATCACACCATCAGCCGGATCTTGAAGGGCGGCTGGCAGCTGGCCGGCGACCACGGCGCCGTCGACCCTGCCCGCGCGATTGCAGCGATGGACGCCTTCGTCGATGCCGGCATCACCGCCTTTGACTGCGCGGATATCTACACCGGGGTGGAGGAGATGATCGGCGCCTTCCTGGCCGATCGCCGTGCCCGCGGCGCACCAACCGACCACATCCGCATCCACACCAAGTTCGTGCCCGACCTCGACACGCTGGCGACCATCGACCGCGCTGGCGTGCGCGCGATCATCACCCGCTCGCTCACCCGTCTGCGCCAAGAGCGCTTGGACCTCGTGCAGTTCCATTGGTGGAGCTATGACAGCCCCCGCTGGGTGGAGGTCGCCCAGATGCTGGCGGAACTCCAGCGCGAAGGGCTGATCCGCCACCTCGGTGCCACCAACTTCAATCCGGAAGCCACATTGGCGATGGTCGATGCTGGTGTCGCGCTCAGGTCGATGCAGGTGCAGTACTCCCTGCTCGACCGCCGGCCCGCCGGACGCATGGCGGAGGTGGCCGCGACCACCGGTATGCAGTTCCTGTGCTACGGCTCGCTCGCGGGCGGGTTCTTGAGCAAGGCGTGGCTGGGCGCACCAGAGCCCAGAGAGATCAGCAACCGCAGCCAGGTGAAGTACAAGCTGGTGATCGATGACATCGGTGGCTGGGGCTGGTTCCAGGCGCTGCTGCGCGTGCTCGACACCATCGCTGCCAAGCATGGCGTCAGCATCGCGAACGTGGCCACGCGCTGGGTGCTCGACCGGCCCTACGTCGCCGGTGCGATCGTCGGTGCGCGGCACGAAGACCATTTGGCCGACACGCTGGGCGCGTTCAACCTCACTTTCGATGCGATGGACCGCATGGCGATCGAGGCAGTGCTGGCGGAGAGCCGGGCGATTGCCGGCGAGGTCTACGACGCCGAGCGCGACCGCACCGGCCGCCACGGTCGGATCATGAAGTATTCGCTGAACGCGGACCCGAATGCCGCGGTGGGGTAGCCCTTAATCGAGGCGAATGCTCGCGACGTATTGGCTGAGGGCTGCCTCCGCTGCCTCCGCCGCCGAGCGGGCGGTCGCAAGCCGTGCGGCAAGCGGTGCGCGCTTGTCTTCTTCCGCCGCGATCGACGCCAGGAAGCGCCGGGCAAGGTCGCTGCCTGGCGGCACGCCCGCCAAGGTCTCGCGCAGGCGCACCTGTTCGTCGGTGATCGCCTGACGCTCTGCCTCGAAGGCCGCCACGACGCGCTCAGCGCGCGCGGCCACATCGGCCAGCGTGCCAAGCCGCGCCAGGATCGGCTGCAAACGCGGATCGCGGGTACCGATCTCGGTCAGCGCCGCGATCAGCCGCGGGCGCGGTAGGGATGCGATGCTGGTCTCCGCGACCACCGGTCGTTCGTCGGTGATGACGATCTCGGTGCCACCCGCGGCGATCTCGCGGGTGAAGCGCTGACCGGTCGGGGTAGCGAGGCCATCCATTGGGCTGGTAACAGCAAACCCGGGCGCGAGCGTGTGGCCGACCACCAGCCGTGTCAGCGGAAAGCCCGGCGGGGCGGCGATGCGCCAAGTGGTGGTGCGCACCAGCGTCGTAGTGGTCCGCAGCACAGAGCCCGCAAGGGTCGCACCAATGCGCTGCTGTTCGCCGATGCGCCGATCCACGCTCACGCGTTGGTCGACCGCGTAGGCAAGCAGCCGGCGCTCGCCTGCCGGCCAAGTGGCGAGGCGCACATCGCCGAGGAAGCCATCCGCGCGGCTCGGATCCGTCAGGCTCGCAAGGCCGCCAGGCAGGGTGGCACCGCTGTCGTTGGTCGCCTCCAGCGCGGCGACCGCACCAAGGCCAACCGCGGGATCAAGGGTAAGCACTCGCACGGCCGGGATCACCCGGTCGATCAGCGGCAGCAGCAGGGTCTGGTTGGTCGCGAGGCTCACGGGATCGGGAATCGGGAAGGACACGGCCTCGCCCACCTCCTGCATCGGTGCTGGCGGCGGCTCGGGTGCCGCTGGAGCGAAGCTGCGCGCGGCCGCCTGCGGGGCCGGCAGCAGCAATGGCCCCGCGGCGGCGGTCCGTGCGGCCGCAAGCGTGCCGCGATCAATGCTCGGCGTCGGCCGGCCGACCACCGCGGGCGGCACTTCCGGCCGATCGACCCCCACCACGCGGCTGAGCGCCTGGCGGTAGGCGACCGGCGTGCCGGAGCTGAGTGCCAAGTGCACCTGCTGCCACGCCCAGCCGGAGGTGTTCTCCAGTACCGCCCAAGCCTGCAGGCGCGCTTGGTCTTGGCCCGCGACGGGGGTCAGCCGATAGCTCACCTTCCACACCGCGGCCGGGATCACCACTGTCAAGCGCACGTCGCGCCGCGGCCCATCGTTAAGGGCAATCGCGAGCACCGTGCGGCCGGGAGCACTGGCGCGGGCAGCGATCATCGCGGCGAACACGGCGGCATCAGCAGGATCTTGCAGCTGCAGGCCTTCCACCTCGCCGAGCGGCACTTGGGTTAGGCCCTGGTCGGTCAGCAGCGACAAGAGGGGCTTGGCCCCCTCCCGCCCCGGCTCCGGGTCATCGACCCCGACAATCCGCCCGCTGAGTGCGCGCGGCCGGGTGATCTGCACGGCCCTGCCAGTCATCGCGCGCACCAGCGTGTCGAACCGGCCGAGTGCGTCTTCGGGCAGCCCGAGCCGGCGCGCATGATCGGCCGACGTCACGGGTGCGGGTAAGCTGACGCTGATCGCCCGCCCGGCCGGGTCATCGATCGACAGGCTTTTCAAGACATCGTCGATGAGGCCGGGCGGCACCGGCAGGGTGATCGCAGCCGGTCCCTCGGCGGAGACGGTGAACTCCAACGTCGCGAGCCCAGCGCTTGAGAGGCCCACCTTCGACAGGCGCGGCACCTCAGCGAAGGCGGGTGCGGTGACCAACAGCAAGATCAAGCCTAGGAAACGCATCACCAGCTCCTTCGCGACATCGCACCCTAGCAATCCAGCACAACCATCGCCAGCACATCGCCCCTCCCCCCGCAAGCGGGGGGAGGACGGGAGGGGGGGACCAGCTGCTGCGGCAACCCGCAAAGCTGTTAGATGGCCAACGCTTTATCCCGCTGAGAGTCTCGACATCGCCTCTGCAATATGGCTCACCTCAAGCCTGATCATTGATGCATGCTCAACCGGAGATCTCGCCACCGATGCAATCCGGTCATAGCTCTCGATCACCAATCGAGCCAACGCGACTTGATTGATGTCGTTGCCACACGCGGCATTCGCCGCGGCCCACAGGTCGAGCAACAGCTGCGGCTGTGCAATCCCGGCACCGCCGCGGTCCCGTCGCCGCTCAGGCCCAACCCCCAACAATAGCCAGTCAAACTGGCGTCCACTTAGGTGACCTAGCCGGGCAACAAAGGTAGCACCCGGCTCTGAGGCACCACGGCGGTAGCGTCTCAGCGCACCACGGTCTACCTGGAGCTCAGTCGCCGCCGCCTGCTCCGACGGCCAGTCTCGGAGCACCACGTCGATCCGCGCGGCGATGGCTGCTAAGGCACTGGACATAGACTCCTCCGATGGCGTTGTCGCCCCTGCACTACTGCAAATTTGGTGTCAACGACACCGCACGAGAGATCGATCGTGAGTGCTCGATGCTACTTAGCTAGAGCAAATCTTTGCGCTGCGGCTGATGGGAACAAGAATGGCCAGCCGATCCAACACAGCCGCATCCCCCTTGATCCCCCCTCCCAGCCTCCCCCCGCTTGCGGGGGGAGGAGCACTTAAGGGGGCAGCGGATAGGCCGTGGTCGCCTTGATCCGCTCCATCGCGAAGCGCGAGGTGACGTTCTTCAACGGGCAGGCGCTGATCAGCTGCTTGTAGAACTGGTCGAACGCA
>JAAFHH010000362.1 GCA_013297545.1 Alphaproteobacteria bacterium | reverse complement strand
TTCCAGCTGCCGAACCGCCTGCGCGAAAAAGTGGCCGGGCTCGGCGGCGGGCCGATCACCATCCCGGCGTCTGTGTTGGCTGCCGCCGAAGCCAGCGTCGATCGGATGGAGGGCGACTATTCCGATTGGGTGCGCGCTGAAATTCAGCAGCTGACCTTGCACCACCGGCGCTGTGTTGACGACGACGACATCACCCGCCGGCCAGTCCACATCGCCAAGATCAACCAGCTGGCACACGACCTGCGCGGCCAGGGGTCGACCTTCGGCTATCCGCTGATCACGGTGTTCGGTCGGTCCTTGTTCGAATGCACGAGCAATGTCAGCGAAGTGTCTGATGAACTTATCGATTTCATCAAAGCGCACATCGACGGCATCTCCGCCGTGATCCGCGAAAAGATCCGCGGCAATGGCGGCGACACTGGCGATGCGCTGGTCACCAGCCTGGAACAAGCGCGCGAAAAGCTCGCCCACACGATCTGAGCCGGGGCAGAGGGTAGGGGGCTTTTGTTCGCGTGAGAAATCAGGTAAGCTTCGGCTTGTAAGCGGCTGATTCATATAGCCGGAAGCTGGGGACCGCCGATGACCGCCGAAACCGCGCCCGTGTCCAACGACGCAACACACCTGTTCTATCACCGCCTGCGGCAGCTGGTGGTGCAAGCCGGGTCGATCAACCGCGCACAGCTCGACGAGCTCTACCGCCGGTTCCGGATCGCGGTTGAACGGGTGGTGCCAGAGCCGGTGGTGGTGGCGCAGCCCGCTGCACCCGCCAAAGCCGGCCCGCCGGCAGGCGTGCGGCGCAACCATCTGTTGCGGCTGCTGACGGCGGCCTATTCGCCGATGTTCGAGCCGCCAGGGGCGGGTGAACACTGGGAGGTGCTGCCGCGCCGGCTGGTCGGTGGCATCCAAAGCTGGCTCGACTACGCGCTCGGTCCCCAGCTGATGACCCACATGAACGAATTCGCCGGCACCATCCTGGAAGACATCGACACCAACGATGACAAGGCCTTATGGCGTGCTGCGACCACGCACCCGGGCTACGGCATGATGGTGCGCGACATCCTGGTGCGCCTCGCCTTCAAGTTCGAAGACTACGAAGTCGCGCGCGGCAAGCTGCTCACGATCGCCATCAACTCGCTTCGCGAACACAACCGCCAGAGCTGGCTGACCGAAGGCCAGGCCGACCAAGTGCTGTACGCGATCTTCTACCCGCTGAAGCAGGCGATGGCCCAGAACCGCGAACGCATCCGCGTCGACTTCATGCTGGGCGACGGCACCGCCCTGCGGCTCGCCGAAATCGTCGACCGCGTGGTGCCGCCGCGTGAGGGCGAAGAGTCGGCACTGGCGGCAGCGCAGGCGGCTTAGCGAGGAACCACCCCGACCGGCCGGCCGACCACCAAGATGCTCAGCGCCTGCGATTGCAGCAAGCGCCCGGCGACCCGGCGGATGTCTTCCGGGGCGGTGGCGCGGATCAGCTGGCTGCGGCGGGTCAAGTAGTCGATCGGCAGCTGGTTCAGCTGCAGGTCGATCAGCACGCCCGCAAGCGCCCGGGTACTGTCGAGGCGCAGTGCCAGGCTGCCGATCAGGCCCGCTTTGGCGACGTCGATCTCGTCGGTTGTCGGGCCGTCGGTCGCGAGGGTGCGCCAGACTTCTTCGATCAGCGGCACGACCGCGCCGGCGGTCGCGTTGTCGGTGCGGGTTTGGCCGATCAGCAGGTCGGACGCGGCCAGGTGCTGCAAGCCAGCACCAATGCCATAGGACAGGCCGCGCTTTTCGCGCACCTCGGTCATCAGGCGCGAGCTGAAGCCGCCGCCGCCCAGCACATTGGCGATGATCGCGGCGGCCGGCCAATCGGGGTCGCTGCGCGCGATACCAGCGTGGCCGAACAGGACCAGGGTTTGCGGCACGTCTTTTTCGATCACCCGCACACCCGGTTTCGCCGCGGCCACGCGCTTTGATGCCAGCGCGGGTGCAGTGCCAGCGGCGAGGCGCCCAAAGCTCGCATCGAGCAGGGGCGCGAGTTCAGCGGCCGTGATGTCGCCCGCCACGCCGATCGTCACATTGGCGCGGGTGAACTGGCGCTGGCGCCAGGCGATCAGGTCGCCTTGGGTGATCGCCGCCAAGGTCTCGACGGTGCCGCGCGAGCCGCGGCCGTAGGGGTGATCGGCGAAGGCATCGGCGAAGAAGGCTTGGGTTGCGGTGCGCGCCGGATCAACCGCGTCGCGCTCGAGTGCCACCTGCAGCTGGCGGCGATTGCGATCGAGCGGGCGGGCGTCGAACCGTGCGGCGGTCAGCGCATCAAAGGTGAGCTCCAGCGCTTGGGGCAAGGTTGCTTTCAGCGCGCGTAGCGAGAGGGTGGCATCATCCAGGCCCGCCTCGAAGCCGAGGCGTGCCGCGAGGTCTTCGACGGCGGCCGAGAACGCCTGGTCATCGCGGCTGCCCGCCCCCTCGTCGAGGAGGGCAGCCCCCAAGCGCGCCAAGCCTTCGCGGCCGACGGGGTCGAGCGTGCCGCCACCAGCGAAACTCGCCTCCACCGCGACCAGCGGCACGGAGGTGTCGCGGATCAGCCAGGCGACGATGCCGCCAGGGCTGACCACCCGTTCGGGCTGCGGCTGGGCGTGGGCGGTGACAGTCATGATGGACAGCACCAGGGCGGTGAGCACAGTGCGCATGGGGGAACCCTCAGCTTTGCGGCTTCAGCACCGCGACAACCGCGCGGTCGAGATGGATCACCCGGCGCGCGGCGGCGAGCACGGCGTCCGCAGTCACGGCGTCGATGGCGGCGGGCCAGCCTTCGACATCGGCGATCGTGCCACCGCTGGTCAGCGCGGATCCGAACGCGCGCGCGCCGCCGCCCAGCGAATCGCGGGCATAGACTGCAGCACTGGTCAGCCGCCACTTCGCGCGGGTGAGATCCTCTTCGCTGACGCCATCGGCGAGCAGGCGGGTGAGCTCGGCGCGCAATGCCGCCTCGGCGGTCGCGACACTGACTTCTGGCCGAGTGGTCAGGCGCACGCTGAACTGGCCCTGATCGAGCCGGCTGCCGTCGTGGCTCGCACCGGCCCCGGTCGCGATCTCCCGGTCGAGCACCAGGGACTTGGTCAGCCAGGCGGTCGGGCTGGAGAGGATCGATTCCAACACCTCAAGGGCGTGGCTTTCTGGGCGCGTGATGTCCGCGGGTACCAGCCAATTCAGCGACAGGCTGGTCTGGCGCACGCGCGGGTGGGCGTATTCGACCCGCGCACCCGCCAGGCGCGGCGGCTCTTTCAAGCGCACACGCTCCGGCACAGCGCGGGCGGGGATCGGCCCGTAGTGCTGTTCGGCTAGGCGCAGCACGGTCGCCGCATCGACAGCACCGGCGACCACTAGGACTGCGTTGTTGGGCGCATACCAGGTTCGGTAGAACGCCATCGCGTCGTCGAGCGTCAGCGCGCGGATTTCGTGTTCCCAGCCGATGATCGGGATGCGGTAGGGGTGGTGCTGGTAGAGGACGGCCTGCACATGCTCCGACAATTGGCTGCCGGGTTGGCTGTCAACCCGCTGGCGGCGTTCTTCAAGCACGACGGCGAGTTCGGGCGGCGCCTCGTGCGGGGGCACGCGCAGGTTCACCATCCGGTCGGCTTCCATCTGCATCACCAGACCCAATTGGTCGGCCGGCATGGTTTGGATGTAGCCGGTGAAGTCGAAGCTGGTGAACGCGTTGTCACGCCCACCTTCGCGGGCGACGCGGCGCGAAAAGCCGCCGGAGGGCACGGTGCCCGTGCCCTTGAACATCAAGTGTTCGAGGTAGTGCGCGATCCCAGACTTGCCCGGTGGCTCGTCAGCGGAGCCGACCTTGTACCACAGCATGTGCTGCACCGCGGGGGCGCGGAAGGTTTCGATCACCACCACGGTCAAGCCGTTGGGCAGGGTCGCGGTGGTCGGCCGGAACACTTGTGCTGCCGCCGGCAAGGCAGCAACCAGCGTAAGGGCGAGGGCAAGCAGGCGCATCCGGACCTCTTCAAAAAGCAACCCCCTGTTCCAGCACCCAGCCTGTGGCCGAACTGTGGCGGCGGCTGGGTTGGCTCAGTGGGCGAAGATGTCGTC
>JAAFHH010000361.1 GCA_013297545.1 Alphaproteobacteria bacterium | reverse complement strand
CCGCCGATCCGTGTACGGGGCTGTGTGGAGCAAGCCGGGGCAGCCTGTCCAGTGACAAGCGCACGATAAACGTGTGGGTCTGCTAGCCGTCGTTCAGATGGCACGCTGATAGGCGGCCGGGTGCTATCTCTTTTAGCACGGGACGCTCTTCCCGGCAGCGCTGCGTCGCGTGCGGGCAGCGCGGGTGAAAGTGACACCCCGGCGGCGGGTTCAAGGGCGAGGGGATTTCGCCCTGCACGGGGCGGAACGCGGCCTTGCGTTCCGACAGTTTCGGCACGGCCGACAACAGCGCGATCGTGTAGGGGTGATTGGGCTTGGCAAACAACGCCTCGGTTGGCGCACTCTCGACCACCCGGCCGAGGTACATGATCACCACGCGGTCGGAGATGTGTTCGACCACGCCGAGGTCGTGGCTGATAAACAAGTAGGTCAGGCCAAGGTCGCGGCGCAGATCCATGAACAGGTTCAACACCTGGGCTTGGATCGACACGTCAAGGGCAGCGACCGCCTCGTCACACACAATGAATTCCGGCTTCACCGCCAGCGCGCGCGCAATGCCGATGCGCTGGCGCTGCCCGCCGGAGAACTGGTGCGGGTAGCGCGCCCGGTAGGACGGGTCCAAGCCAACCCGGCGCATGGTCTCAGCGACGTAGTCGTCCATACCAGCGCTATCGACGAGACCATGGACTTTCGGCGCTTCGCCAATGATATCGCGCACCTTCATGCGCGGGTTGAGCGAGGCAAACGGGTCTTGAAAGATCATCTGCACGGCGAGTGCAGCATCGCGCGCAGCCTTGCCGGTCAGCGCGCGGCGATCCTGGCCGCGCCAGCGCACGGTGCCCTCGCTCGCCGGCATGATATCGGCCACCACCCGGCCGAGGGTTGACTTGCCACAACCGCTCTCGCCCACTAGGCCAACAACCTCGCCCTCGTGAACCGTCAAGTTCACGTTGTCGACGGCGTGGACTGTTTCCGCCTTCACCTTGGCGCCGAGCAGATTGGCGATCTTGCCCGCGATATCGACCGGCTTGGTGAACCGGCGCGAGACAGCTTCGAGAGTGATCACGCTGGCACCTCATCGCGGTGCGGGTGGATGCAGCGGGCGAACTGCTCGGGCCGAAACTCTTGCATCGCGATCGGCTCTGCACACGCCGCACTGACCCGGGCGCAGCGCGCTTGGAAGGCGCAGCCGGGCGGCAGCTTCAGCACCGACGGCGTCATGCCCGGGATCTGCTGCAGCGGCTGGCCGCGCTTGTTGCGGGACGGCACCGATCCCAGCAGACCGTTGGTGTAGGGGTGCAGCGGGTGGTCGAGCACGGCGTCGACCGTCCCCTGCTCCACCACCTTGCCCGCGTACATCACGCAGATGTCGTCCGCCAGGCCGGCGACCACCGAGAGGTCATGGGTGATCCAGATCAGGCTGGTGCCGGTGGTACGCGCCAGGGTTTGCACCTCGGCCAGGATCTGGCCTTGGATCGTGACATCGAGCGCTGTCGTCGGCTCGTCTGCGACGATCAAATCGGGCTTGTGCAACAGCGCGATCGCGATCGCCACGCGCTGGCGCATGCCGCCGGAAAACTGGTGCGGGTAGGACCGCAAGCGTTCATCGGGGGACGGGATGCCGACCTGTCCCAACGCGTCACGGGCGCGCTGGCGGGCGACATCTTTCGACACCGGCTCGTGCGCTTGCACTGCTTCGATCATCTGGGTGTCGATGCGCAGGACCGGGTTCAAGGTCATCATCGGGTCTTGGAAGATCATCGCGATGCGCGCCCCGCGCAGGCGCCGCCAATCATCCTCCGACCGGCCGACCAGGTTCTCCCCCTTGAAGCGGATCGCGCCGGAGACGACGCGGCCGGGCGGGTCCACGAGGCCGAGGATCGAAAACCCGGTGACCGACTTGCCGGAACCGCTTTCGCCCACCAGGCCCAACACCTTGCCGCGGCCGACGGAAAACGACACGTCGTCGACCGCCTTGACCACGCCGGCCTTGGTGAAGAAATGCGTCTGCAGACGCTCAACGACCAGAGTTTCGGTCACTTCTTCAGCCTCGGGTTCAAGATGTCGCGCAGCTGATCGCCCACCAGGTTGATCGCAACGATGGTGAGCAGCAGCGCCACGCCTGGAAAAAAGCTGATCCAGTAACGGCCCGAGAGCAGGTACTGAAAGCCGTTCGCGATCAGGAGACCGAGCGACGGCTCTGTGATCGGCAGACCAAGGCCGAGGAACGACAAGGTCGCTTCCAACGCAATGGCGCCAGCCACCTGCACGGTTGCCACCACGATCAGCGGCGGCAGGCAGTTCGGCATCAAGTGGCCAAACAGAATGCGCGGCTTGGAGAGCGCAAGGCAGGTCGCCGCCTCGATGTACTCGCGCCGGCGTTCCACCAGTGCGGTGCCGCGCACGGTGCGGGCGTAGTAGGCCCACTGCACCGTGATCAGCGCGATGATCACCTTGTCGACCCCTTGGCCGAGCACGGCGATCAATACCAGCGCGATCAAGATCGCCGGGAACGACAGCTGGATGTCGACGATGCGCATGATCAGCGCATCAACCCAGCCCCCAAAGAACGCCGCGACCATGCCCATGACCATGCCGACGGCGAGCGCCACGATGGCGCTGAGCACGCCCACCGCGAGGCTGATCCGCAAGCCATAGAAAATGCCGGACAGCATGTCCCGGCCCTGGTCGTCGGAGCCGAGCCAGAAGGTCAGGCCGTCCAGGCTCTCCGTCCCCGGCGGCTGGCGGCCATCCATGATGCTGAGCTGGGCCAGATCATAGGGGTTCTGCGGGCTGATCCAGGGTGCGAATACCGCAACCCCGACGATGATCACCAGCAGTACCAGGCCGAACACGGCGAGCGGGCTGGCGAAGAACTCCGCCACCACCAGCCGCCACGGCGACACGGCAGCGGCATCAACCGTTGGAGTAGGTCCGCTCATGCGCCGGCATCCTTCAGCCGCACCCGGGGATCCAGCACCGAGTAGAGCACATCCACCGCGAAGTTGATGAAGATCACCAAGAACACCGTCATCAACAGGTACGCCACCACGATCGGGCGATCGAGCAGGTTGATCGAGTCGATGATCAGCTTGCCCATGCCGGGCCACGCGAAGATCGATTCCGTCACCACCGCGAACGCGATCAACGAGCCGAGCTCAAGGCCAAGCACGGTGACGATCGGGATCATGATGTTCTTCATCACGTGCACGCCGATCACCCGGCGCTGGGACAAGCCCTTGGCGCGGGCGAACTTGACGTAATCCATCAGCATCGCTTCGCGCACACCCGCACGCGTCAGGCGAATGACCAACGCGATCTGGCCGAGGGCGAGGTTGATCGAGGGCAACATCACATGGCTCCAGCCCTTCGCCGTCCACAGGCTGGAGGTGATGCCGAAATGCGTCTCTGGCTCCGCCCGCCCGGTCGAGGGCAACCAGCCGAGCACGACCGCGAAGGTCATGATCAGCATCAAGCCAACCCAGAACGACGGCAGCGAAAAGCCAAGGATCGATCCCGCCATGATCGACTTGCCGCTGAAACTGTCGGGCTTCAGCCCAGCCCACAGCCCAAGCGGAATGCCGAACAGCACGGTCCACAGCATCGCCACCATGGCGAGTTCAAACGTCGCAGGAAACCGCTGCAAGATCACCTGCAGGGCCGACATGTTGAACACGAAGGACCGGCCGAGATCGCCCTGGAGCGCGTTCTGCACGAACACCCAGTACTGTTCGATCAACGGCCGGTCTAGGCCGAGCGCGATGCGCGCTTCTTCCTTTTCGCGTTGGGTTGCGTCGGCGGCGATCAGGATCTCGATCGGATCGCCGATGGCGAACACGCCGAGGAACACGAGCACCGACATCACTGCCAGCACCAGCATCGCCTGCATCAACCGGCGGATGAGATAGACCGTCATCGACGCGGCTCCCGCACCGTGAGCCCTAGCCTGCCCGCACGCTCATGGCGAGCGTGTACTGATCAGCCCGGCCCTCGTACTTGATGCCGCGCCGGGTCGCCCAGGTCGAAACTTCATAGTGCAACGGGATGATGCCGAGGTCGTTGATCGCGAGCTCGGCGGCCTGCCC
>JAAFHH010000360.1 GCA_013297545.1 Alphaproteobacteria bacterium | reverse complement strand
TGTTGTCCCCAGAGCTGGTGACGATGCGCTGGCCATCGGTGGAGAAGCTGGCGCTGGTGACCGTTTCCGTATGCCCCGTGAGGGCGAGGATTGTCTGGCCGGTGTTGGCATCCCAGACCCGCGCTGTGTTGTCCCCAGAGCTGGTGACGATGCGCTGGCCATCGGTGGAGAAGCTGGCGCTGGTGACTGCGAATACATGGGCCTTTAGGAGACGCGGCGGCGGAGCCGCCGGAAAAATTTCTGCTGACAGGGGCAACGCTAGCACTGCCCCGCCACCGCGCAGGAAACCACCGGCATCCTCACACCCATAGGCGTGCGCAGCGGCGAGGCCACGGGGGGTACCGGAAGAGCCGCTGAAGACGCAGCGATCAAACGTAACGTTGCCGAGGATGGTGCCATCCATAAGGCAGCGGTTGAACCGCACCCGGGCCAAGTCCGCGCCGAGCAGCGTCGCGTGGGAGAGATCCACCCCATCCAGCTGGCGCTTGGACAGGAAATCCGCCTGATCGCCGGACAGATCCAGGTGCGCGAGGTTCGGCCGTGGCGGCAAGACGATCAGGTGGGAGCGATGGCGCAGGTGACGAAACAGCGTCACCGCAAGCTGGCGCACATCACCCCGGCCATCCCCCGCCAGCACCGTCTCGAGCCCCCGCGCCAGGTCTGGCCAGCAGGCATCGGTATCCGCTAGGTCGCCCAGAAAATCGATGGTTTCCCGGCTGATGGGTGGTGCTGCCGTCAAAGAGGTGATGCCCCCTTTGGTCAGCAGATGCAGCAGGCTGCGGGCCAGGAAGTATTCTTGGAAGGACGTGTGGGTAAAGCGAAACCAGTCACCTCCCGATCGTTCGAGCAGTGAAGAATTGCGTAGCTCTGTCTGCAATAATGCCCTGTTGTCACCTTGGCTCCGTAAGTCACGCAAGGTGCTGTTTTGGCGGCAGTATTCATCGAACC
Organism: Alphaproteobacteria bacterium; assembly: GCA_013297545.1. GTDB lineage: Bacteria > Pseudomonadota > Alphaproteobacteria > Elsterales > Elsteraceae > RDXE01. Next base: position 3,138 of record JAAFHH010000360.1, on the reverse strand, counting down.
AATCATCCAATGCGCCAACTGGGAGGGTCGCGCTGCGCTGCTGCCACAAATGCAGAGCGAGGGCTTGAAGCAGCGCTTCCCGGTCCGTGGGGCTGAGCTTGCACCGCTTGTCCCGGTCCCGCTCAACCGCGCGTCGGAACAAGACATTGTAAACAGTTGCAACGTTGATCTGGCGGCCGGCTGCCTCATCCTCCTCTAGATCGGGGATTACTTCGGCGATGTAGCGCGTCATGATCGGTTTCTTCGCCAGCCCCGCCAGATCGTGAATCCGATTGAGGGCGCTGAACGCCTTCTCTCCACCCTCTTCGCCGAGGGTCTTGACGAAAAAGCTCTTGATCTGCTCCGGCGTGAACGGGGCCATGTAGGCCGTGCGCATCAGCTGATTGGTCGCTGTCCTTGGCCGTGTGCTGCCTCGGTCATGTTCGAACAGCGTACTTTGTTCTTCGAAGTGATCGCGGAAGAAATGGCTGCGGCAAGTAATCAAAATGCGGATCGGGCTGGCGGACCAGTCCGCCCTGCCCGTTGCGTCGTCGCGGTCTCGAGCCTCTGCAGGTATGATTTCCATCATCTGCCGGTAAAGAGCTACGGCGCGCTCAACCCCGATGCGGGTGCCGATTTCGTCCAGCCCGTCAAAGATAATCACACACGCCCGGGACTTTAGCGCGGTGATGAAGTCATTGGCGCTGATTGGATCAGCGTTATCCTGGCGCAAGCACTGGACGATCAGTCGCTGGAGGGACATCTGTAGGGTGGCGTCAGCGGCATAGGCTTCTTGCAAGCGCCGGAAGTCCAGATAGACAGGAAACGGTTGGGTAGCGTCTTTTCGAAATTGTGCAAGAAGGCTCTGTGCGAGCAATTGGGCGGTTGTGGTCTTGCCCGATCCGAATGATCCCAACAGCGCAAACACCCTATTGGGCGCCTCCGACGATGTTGCCCAGTCTTGCAGCACTGGCAACAATTCGAACGCGCTGTCTTCGCCTTCGCGGTGGATACCCGTTGGGGCTTCGATGTGGCCGTGGTTCACATGACGATCGAGTCCCAACGAGTGGCGGTCAAACGCCGGTGCTGTTTGTCCAGGCGGCCGAGCACCAGGAGGTGACGCGTCCACTTCAGCGCTCGCCAACGGCGCCTCGTCAGCTTTTTCTGACAAACACGCCCAGATGTCTTGCGCAACCTCCCCAACAAACTGGTCTCTGGCTGCGACGCCGCCATTCTCCCACAGATCAATCAGTTTGCTGTAGTTATGACTTCCAAGTATTGGGAATGTCGGCACATCTTTGAAACGTGGTGCCCTATTGTCGAAGTCATCGTGCAATTGAATCGCGATGACCCGATTGTCGTACGGGAATCCTTCGTCGGTCGAAAAAAACCCTGCTTCTTCCTGACAGGCCGTGCTGATGTACCAACGGTCTGATAGCATGAATACAGCCAAATCTGCTCGTGCTGCGGCTGCTAGCGCTTGTGTTCTGAACCGCTTTCCAGACTTCATGTTATTACGATCGAAGAACACATCGATTCTTGGAAAGCGTTCAAACCATTTTTGAGGAGGGTTCGCCAGTTTGGATTTTAGGTCACGGATGAACCTGTCGAGCAGTTCCTCAATTTCCGGATTCGCCCACGCGTGGCTGATGAAAACCAAGGGTGATTTCTCGGCCCGAGGTGCTTGCATGAACGCACCGGCCAGTTTTGTATCCTGATCCGTTGACTTCAGAACAGATGCGACCGCAGCCGCTTCGTCTGCCGTCAACGGCGGCACACGACGCAAGCCCGCACCGGATAGCATCAGCATGATGGCATTGCGGATTGGACGAAGCCAGTTCAACACGCGAGCGATGTCCTCTCACTAACGACGCCCTGGCGGAATGCACTGTGTGGCCGGGCGCCTATGGCTCCAGTCTATTGAGCATACGGTAGGCTGCAAGCAGATCCTTCTACTTGACGGCGTGGTTCCAGCATCGTCCACCCTAGTAGCTCGCTACCCCCTCACACCCCCGCCACCGCCGCCGCAAACCGCGCCACCTCGTCCTCGCTGTTGTAGTAGTGCGGCGACGCTCGCACGACGGCCGTCAGCCCGCGCGCCGTCATGTCGAGGCGGGTGGAGGTGATCGTCGACACCGTCACCTGCATCGCTTGCGCCGCCAGTGCTGCCTTGATCGCATCGGGTGCCAGCCGCTCATGGGTGAAGGTCACGATGCCGGAGCGATTGCGCCCAAGATCCCGTACGGTCACCCCTGGAATCGCGCGCAACCGGGCGCGCAGATCCTCCGCCAGGGCACTCGTGCGCGCGGCGATCGCATCGAGGCCAAGCGCCATCGCGTAGTCGACCGCGACACCGAGGCCGATTTGGGCTGCGTAGTTGCGCTCCCAATTCTCGAACCGGGTGGCGTCGGGGGCCAGTTCATAGCGGTCGGTCGCGACCCAGCTGGCGGCGTGCAGATCGACGAACGGCGGCTCGAGTGTTTCCAGCAGCCCTTGGCGGACGTAGAGGAACCCTGATCCGCGCGGGCCCCGCAGGAATTTTCGCGCGGTGGCCGACAGCATGTCGCAGCCGATCGCCTGCACGTCGAGCGGCAGCTGGCCGGCGGATTGGCAGGCATCCAAGAGGTACGGGATGCCGTGGCGGCGCGCGATCCGGCCCACCTCGGCCGCGGGGTTGATCAGGCCGCCGTTGGTGGGGATGTGGGTGATCGCGATCAGCTTCACCCGCCCGTCCACCAGGCGCTCAAGGGCGGCGATGTCGATTTCGCCGGCGCTGTCCGATGGGATGGTCACCACCTCCACCCCGCAGCGGCGCTTGGCTTGCAGGAATGCCAGGTAATTGGAGGCGTATTCGGCTTCTGCCGTCAGGATGCGGTCACCGGGTTTGAAGGGGAGCGAATAGAACGCCATGTCCCAGCCGCGCGTGGCGTTTTCCACCAGTGCTACTTCGCTGCGCTGGCAGTTCAGCATCGCGGCCAACGCATCGTAGGGGCGCTGGGCTTGCGTCTTGGCGGCAGCAGCAGCTTCGTAGCCGCCCATCGCGAGCTCACGCTCCAGATGCGCCACCATCGCGTCGTGCACCGGGCGCGGCGGCAGGGCAGAGCCCGCGTTGTTGAAGTGCAGCACCCGGTCCACCCCCGGTGTGTCGCGGCGCACGGC
>JAAFHH010000036.1:4432-13000 GCA_013297545.1 Alphaproteobacteria bacterium | reverse complement strand
GGTGCACGATCCCGAACTCTTGCTGATGGTTGAGCCCTTCGCCGCCCTCGACGCCATGACCCGCGAGGGCATGATGGACGAGCTGCAGCGGATTTGGCTCTCGACCGAAAAATCCGTGCTGTTCATCACCCACTCGATCCCCGAAGCCGTCTACCTGTCCGACCGGGTGCTGGTGATGGGGCCGCGGCCCGGCCGGATCGTTGAGGTGGTTGACGTCGACCTGCCCCGCCCGCGCACGCTGGAGACGATGGGGGACCGGCGGTTCACCGACCTCACCACCCACCTGCGCGCGATCTTTCGCGATCTCGCCCAGCCAGCGGGGGTCTGATGGGCCGCCTCGCCTACCCCGCCGTTGGTGTGCTCGGCCTGGTGCTGATCTGGCATGGGCTCGTGGTCTACGGGCTGGTGCCGTCCTTCTTGCTGCCGGCACCGCAGAAGGTGCTCACCGCCGCCATCACGATGGCGGAGGATGGCACCTTGTGGCGCAACCTGAAGCCAACCCTGTCGGCCACTGTCATCGGCTATCTGATCGGCAGCCTGGGTGCCACTGCCCTTGCCGCCCTGGTCGCGGAATTCAAGCTGGCGGAGCGGATGCTGCTCTTGCACTTGTTCGCGATCCAGTCGATCCCGAAAGTGTCGATCGCACCGCTGATCTTCCTGTGGGCCGGGTTCGACATCGAAGGCAAGATCGTGCTGGTCGCGTTGATCTGCTTCTTCCCCGTGTTCGCCAACGCGCTCGCCGGGTTTCGGGCAGCCGACCCCAATCTGCTGGATCTGCTGCGCGCCGCCGGTGCCTCGCGCCTGCACATCTTCCACCAAATCAAGCTGCCAACCGCCCTGCCCCACATCTTCTCCGGCCTGGAGGTTGCCGTTGCCTTCGCGTTGATCGGCTGCATTGTGATGGAATTCATCGGGTCGACCCGTGGGCTTGGCTTCGTTATCCAGGATTCGTCGAACACGTTTGATCTGCCGCTCACCTTCGCGGTGGTGATCGCACTAGGGCTGATTGGTGTACTGGGCAATGCGGTGGTGCGCCAGGTGCGCATCCGCGTGCTGTTCTGGGAGGCCCGTCAGTCGGGCAAAGCCGATGCGTGAGGGCTTGAAACTCGCTGCCGCAACCGCGCTCACCTTCTGTCTGATCTTGGCGCTGTGGGTTGGCCTGATCCGGGTCTACGCGATCCCGGCCTACGTGTTGCCGATGCCGGCGGAAATCGGCGCCGCCCTCTGGCGCGGCTGGATCGGCGGCACGTTCTGGGAACACGCCTGGTTCACCGTGCAAGGGGCGCTCGGCGGCTTTGCGATCGGAGCGGTCCTCGGTGTCATTGCTGGTGTGATCGTGGCGGAGGTGCGGATCGCGCGCCTGGTGTTCTATCCCCTGGTGGTCGCGATCCAGTCGATGCCGACCGTCGCGGTAGCACCGCTGATCGTCGTCTATCTCGGCGTCGGCCTGCCCTCCAAGCTCGCGACGGTCGCCTTGCTGTGCTTTTTCCCGGTGTTCGTGAATGTGGTCGCCGGCATTCAGGCAGCCGATCCGCGCTTGGTCGACCTCTACCGGGCGTCTGCCGCCAACCGCTTGCGCATCTTGCGCGATGTCAAACTGCCGGGGGCGGCGGACCACGTGTTCTCCGCCCTGCAGGTTGCCCTCGTGTTGTCGTTCGTTGGCTGCGTGGTGTCCGAATTCATCGCGTCGCGTGCGGGCCTTGGTCACCTGATCAAAACCTTCGCAACCGACTTGAACGTCTCGGTCATGTTCGCCGCGATTGTGAGCCTGGCGCTGATTGGCGCCTGCTTGGGTCTGACGCTCGCCGCCGTGCACAAACGCGTGGTGTTCTGGCGCCGTTAGGTCAGGCGATCACGCACCAAGCCCACCGGAGACCCGGATGAACGCGGCAATCTCCGCCACCCCGCGGTTTTCCTTCAGGTTGGTGAACAGAAACGGCCGGCTGCCGCGCATTTTCTTCGCGTCGCGGTCCATCACGCTGAGGTCAGCCCCGACCAGGGGTGCTAGGTCGATCTTGTTGATCACCAGCAAGTCGCTGCGCGTGATCCCAGGCCCACCTTTGCGCGGGATCTTGTCACCGGCCGAGACGTCGATGACGTAGATCGTCAGATCCGCCAATTCCGGGCTGAAGGTGGCAGCCAGATTGTCGCCACCGCTTTCAATGAACAGCAGTTCGAGGCCCGGAAACCGCGCACTCATATCCGCCACCGCGGCGAGGTTGATCGAGGCATCCTCGCGGATCGCCGTGTGCGGGCAGCCGCCGGTTTCCACCCCCATGATCCGATCGGGCGAGAGGGCACCGCTGCGGGTCAGGAACTCCGCGTCTTCTTTGGTGTAGATGTCGTTGGTGATGGCGGCGACGTCGTGGCCATCACGCATCGCTTTGCACAGGCGCTCCACCAGTGCCGTCTTGCCAGAGCCGACCGGGCCACCAACCCCAACGCGAAACGGACCATGGGTCATGAGCGGAACAGCCTCGTGTATTGGGTTTCGTGTCGCATAGACAACAGGTCGAGCGTGGGCGCTGCCGTGCCAAGCTCGTCAGCGCTGGTGACGCTGAGTGCGGCATCGGTTGCCCGCATCACCACCGGCACCAAGGCCGCGGTTGCGATCTGGCCATCGGTCTGGCCCAGGGGCACCAGCCGCACCCCGGCGGAGACGATGTTGGCGGCAAACGCAGTCAGCCAGCCAAAACACGCCTCCCGCACCGGAATGCCAGCCCAGGATGCTGCGGCGCCAAAGGCAACTGCATGGGTGAGCCGCCCGGCGTGGCGGACTTGGTAGGCAGCAAGCTTGGGGTCTGGCCAAGCGCGCACCGTCACGCTGACAAAGGCACCCCCCGGCTGGGTCGCCTCCAGCGCCAATTCCTGCGAGCCGCGCCAGGCGGCGGCGAGGTCGGTGATCTCATCGAGGGCCGGATCATCGCCCGACGCCGCGGCCGCCCAGGCGAGTGCCAGCAACCCGCCATCCACCGCACCAGCGCCCTGCAGCAGGGCGGTGGTGATATAGGCGACCAGGTCGTCGCGCGATGTCACCGCCCCCTCCTCCACCGCCATCTCGAGGCCGTGGCTGTAGGAAAACGCGCCGACCGGATAGGCCGGCGACAGCCACGCCATCAACCGCGCCAGTGCCCCGGGCTCAATCACCGTGATCATGGCCGTGCCCGTGCGGGTGGTGCGGCGCGCGGTTGTGTTCACCGTAGGCACCGCCTTCCGGATTGAACGGCGCGTGCACCTCGCGCACGGTGGCGCCGAGCCCCGCCAACATGTGCAGGATCACGTGATCGTGGCGGATCAGGATGCGCGCGCCGGCAATTTCCGCCGGCAAGTGGCGGTTGCCGAGGTGCCAGGCGAGACGCGCAAGCTCGGCCGGACTGTGGGCCGTCACTTCGATCAGCGGCTCAGGCGCGGCGCGCACGGCGATGTATCCGCCGCCCTCAAGCGCCAAGCCATCGCCATCGCGCAGCACTTGCGCGTCTGCGAGGTCGAGCAGGAAGGCAAGACCGCCCGCCCCGATATAGCGCTTGCGGCGGCGGTGCCGGTCGTCGAAATCGAGGGTGACGGTGTCGCGCACTTGGTCCGCTGGCCAGGTGCCAGCGGCGTACAGGGTGGTGGCGCGGGCAAGCGGATGGTCCGACATCGGGTGCCTCAGAACAGGAAGTAGCGCTGCGCCATCGGCAGGATGCTGGCCGGCTCGCAGATCAAGAGTTCGCCGTCTGCGCGCACTTCATAGGTTTCGGGATCGACCTCGATGCGCGGCAACGCATCATTCAGCACCATGTCACGTTTGGAGATGCCACCACGGGTGTTGGCGACCGCCAGCATCGGCCGGGTTAGCCCCAAGGTGCGGCCGATATCCGCGTCGAGGGCTGCCTTCGACGTGAAGGTAACCGATGACAGCACGCCGGCACGGCCAAAACTGCCGAACATCGGCCGGTAGTGGACCGGCTGCGGCGTCGGGATCGACGCGTTGGGATCGCCCATCGGCGCCATCGCGATCGACCCGCACTTCAAGACATAGTCTGGCTTCACGCCGAAAAACGCGGGCGACCACAGCACGAGGTCGGCCAACTTACCAACCTCGATCGACCCGACATGGGCCGCGATGCCCTGGGCGATCGCCGGGTTGATCGTGTACTTCGCGATGTAGCGCCGCACGCGCAGATTGTCGGTGTCGCCCACCTCCCCCGGCAGGGACCCGCGCTGGACTTTCATCTTATGCGCGGTCTGCCAAGTGCGGATGATCACTTCGCCCACCCGGCCCATGGCTTGGCTGTCGGAGCTCATCATGCTGATCGCGCCGAGGTCGTGCAGGATATCTTCGGCCGCGATGGTTTCCTTGCGGATCCGGCTTTCGGCGAACGCGACGTCTTCGGGAATGCGCGGGTCCAAGTGATGGCAGACCATCAGCATGTCGAGATGCTCGTCCACCGTGTTCACGGTGTAGGGCATCGTCGGGTTGGTGGATGATGGCAGGAAATTCGCCTCGCCGATCACCTTCAGGATATCGGGCGCGTGCCCGCCTCCGGCCCCTTCGGTGTGGAACGCCTGGATGGTGCGCCCGGCGACTGCGCGGATCGTCTCATCGACAAAACCGCTTTCATTCAGCGTGTCCGAATGGATCGCGACCTGGACATCGAAGCGGTCCGCAACATCGAGGCAGGTGTCGATCGCTTTCGGCGTGGTGCCCCAATCTTCGTGCAGCTTCAGGCCGCAGGCACCGGCGATGATCTGTTCTTCGAGGCCCGCCGGCAGAGCCGCGTTGCCCTTGCCCAGGAAGCCGAGGTTCATCGGAAATGCTTCGGCTGCCTGCAGCATCCGGGCAAGGTGCCAGGGGCCGGGCGTGCAGGTGGTCGCGAGCGTGCCGTGCGCGGGACCCGTGCCGCCGCCGAACATGGTGGTGATGCCGGACGCCAGCGCTTCTTCAATCTGCTGCGGGCAGATGAAGTGGATGTGCGGGTCAATCCCGCCAGCGGTGAGAATGCGCCCTTCGCCCGCCAAGATTTCCGTGCCGGGACCAATGATGATGGTGACCCCCGGTTGGGTATCTGGATTGCCGGCTTTGCCGATCGCGGCGATGCGCCCGTCCTTCAAGCCAACATCGGCCTTGTAGATGCCGGTGTGATCGATGATCAGCACGTTGGTGATCACGGTATCCATCGCCCCGCCAGCGCGCGTGACTTGGGACTGGCCCATGCCATCGCGGATCACTTTGCCGCCGCCGAACTTCACTTCCTCCCCATAGGTCGTGAGGTCGCGTTCGACTGCGATGATGAGGTCGGTATCGGCCAACCGCAGGCGATCACCGGTGGTCGGGCCGTACATGCCAGCGTAGGCGCGGCGGGAAAGACGCATCGCCATGGCTAGAGCGCTCCTTCGGTCAGCCCACGGAACCCGTGGACGATGCGCTTGCCCGCATACGGGATCAGGCGGACGTGGCGCACTTGGCCGGGCTCAAAGCGCACCGCCGTGCCGGCCGGGATATCGAGGCGCTGGCCGCGCGCGGCGGCGCGGTCGAAGTGCAGCTCCGGGTTGGTTTCGGCGAAGTGATAGTGGCTGCCCACCTGCACCGGCCGGTCACCGGTGTTGGCGACCGTGAGCTCCGTCACCGCGCGGCCGGCGTTGAGTTCGATCTCGCCCTCGGCCGGGAACAATTCGCCCGGGATCATCGGATCGGCTCGTGGACGGTGACCAACTTGGTGCCGTCTGGAAATGTCGCTTCGACCTGGATTTCGTGGATCATCTCGGCCACCCCCGCCATCACCTGGGCGCGGGTGATCACTTGGCCACCATCGCGCATCAAATCGGCCACCGTGCGGCCATCGCGGGCCCCTTCGACGACGAAGTCGGTGATCAAGGCGATGGCTTCGGGATGATTGAGCTTCACGCCGCGTTCCAGCCGCCGGCGCGCCACCATCGCCGCCATGGCGACCAACAGCTTGTCCTTTTCCCGCGGTGTCAGGTTCATGCCTCACCTCTCCGATCGCTGGGCAAGCATGCCGCATGCCAGATCATGTCCGCCAGAGCCGCGGCAGGCGCGCTGGGTGTCCGAATGCCGCATGGCGCAGTGCTGTGATCGCCGCACTGACAGCCGACCGCACGGCTCCCGCCTCGCCCTGCCAGCGGGCGAGCAGCAGGCCGGGTGCAACCAGGCTCGCCCCGCCGGCCGCCAATTCCCGGGCGAGATCGCGGTGCCGTGCCGCATCAGGCAGCGCCAGCAGCAGGGTTGCGAGCGCACCGGCACCATCGAGGCCAAAGCGATCGGCGCGCGCGGCAGCAGGGTCGGTCAAGCGCAAGGTGTCGGCCCAGATCAGCCGGCCGTCGCGGCTGAGACGCCAGGCATCCAACACCGCACCGTGCTCCAGCACTTCCCCCCGCGCAGCCCGGCCCAGCACCAACATTTCGGCGGCGAGCAGCTGGCTTTGCCCGGCCAGATCAATGGCGATGCGCCGCTGCAGGCGGGCACCATCGAACAGGATGGTTTCCTGCGGCAACCATTCGCACAGGGCCTGATCGGCCAGTGACAGTCGGGCGGCGATCTCGGTCTGTGGCCCCAGGCTGCGGTAGATCTTTTCCGCCGCCGGTGTCGTCACCGTCAGCCGGCTACTGGCGCCGAGGGTGAGCGACACCGCCGCCCGGTCCCCGCCTGCAAGCCCACCTGCGACATTGACCAACACCGCCGTGCGTGGCTCCTGGCCATCGCCATCGGGGAACAGCACGCGCAGCGGTGCGGACTGGTCAAGCGCCGCCAGCCGCGCCCCGCCGGGTCCGGCCGCGACCGTGAGGGCCGCACTGCCGCGGGCGCGTTGATGCGCGGGTTCAGCCGCGGCCAAGGTGATGGTCAAGGAACGCTGCGACCCGGCGGTAGACAGTCACGCGGTTGCGGCGCTTCACAAAGCCGTGGCCTTCGTCGGCGATCTCCACCAACTCGACCGGGTGGTTGCGCCGTCGCAGGGCCGCGACGATCTGAGTGGACTCAATTGGGGCGACCCGCGGATCAGTCTGGCCTTGCGCCACCAGCATCGGTACTTCGATCTCGTCCGCTGCCTCCAGCGGCGACAGGCTGCGCAACAAATCAGCATCCGCGACCGGGTCACCGTACTCGGCAGCCCGGTGGCCGACGCGCCAGGGGCCGGTGTGCTGGAAGAACGTGCTCCACGACGCGATGCCATAGAAGTCGATCGCGCAGGCCCAGCCGCTGGGATAGGTGGTGGCCAGCGCCAGCACCATCCAGCCGCCATAGCTCTGGCCCATCATGGCAATGCGCCCGGCATTGATGTCGCTGCGTGCCGCCAGATAGCGCCGGCCCCATTCCACATCCGCAATCGCACCCGGCCGGCGTTCCCGGTCATCGGCTTCGGTGTAGGGCCGGCCATAGCCGGTCGAGCCGCGGACATTCGGCACCAGCACGGCGATGCCACGGGTCAGGCACCATTGGATATCCGCCCGGAATTCCGGCTGCGCCTGCATCGCCGGCCCGCCATGCACCCAGATCAGCGCTGGCAACCCGCCAGCCGGAGCAACCCCGCGCGGCCGGTAGAACCACGCCGGCACTTGGTTGCCATCGGGGCCGGGATAGCCCAGCAGCACTGGTGCTTGCGGCTCGGCCGGCGTCGCCGGTTGCATCGGCAGGCACGGCAGCGGTGCCGCTGAGTGCGCGTCCAGATCCACGAGCCATAGGGTGGACGGTGCAACCGCCCGGCCAAGCGCCAGCGCAAGGCGCTTGCCAGTGGCAGCCGGCGCCCAGCTGATGTCGCCGATCACGCCGTCCGCTGGCAGGTCGGCCACCTCGCTGACCGCACCGGTCGCGAGGTCAAACATCCTGAGCACATGGCGCCCGGCGAGGTTGACCACACACGCAATCGTCGCCTGATCGGGTGCCACCGCGATGCGGTCGATATCCGCCAGCGGCTGGTAGAGGGGTGTGGTGGTTCGGCTGGCGAGGTCGAACCACACGAGTGCCAGGAACGGGCCGTGGAGGTCGGTCAGGCACCAAAAGCCGGTGCCATCCTTCTTCCAGCGCGGGGCGAGGAAGCGCACCTCGCCCGGTTCGGTCAGCCGATCAACCGTACCGGTCGCGACATCGATCAGGACCGGCAGGCTTTCGTGAATGCGCGGCGCCAACAGCACCAGGAGCTTGGCGCCATCAGGGGTCCAGCCCGCGATATCGCAGGCCCCCCCGGTCTGCCACAGCCGGGTCCGCGTGCGGGTTGCGAGGTCGAGCACCAGCACATCGGTCGAGGCGGGGTCGCGGTCATTGGCGGTCAGCGCGATGCGGGTGCCGTCGGGGTGGTAGCCGCCCCAAGCGTGGATGGTCTTCGGATCGTCAGTGAGGGCGACCGGCTGGCCATCGACCAGGCGGATCAGCTGCTGGCGCTCATCACCGCCCGCATCCGTGCCATAGACCAGGCTGCCATCGACCGGCGATGGCTTGGCGAGGGTGATGCGGTCGTCTTGGTCGGTCAACTGGGTCGGTGCGCCGCCGTCGAGCCGCACCTGCCACAGCTGCGGCGAGCCTGAGGGCGTGGCGAGGTAGTAGAGTGACAGGCCGTCGGCAGCAAACGCCGG
>JAAFHH010000036.1:0-4422 GCA_013297545.1 Alphaproteobacteria bacterium | reverse complement strand
GGACAGGGCGAGCCAGTCCTCAATCGCTGTGGTCATGGGCAATCTCCCTCCCCGCCACTGTGACTGGGGGAGGTGGCCGGCCGCAATCGCCAAAGGCCACGCGTCAAGTCGCGGTCAGCACCGGCGCCAAATCGGCCATGATGTCATCGAGTTCGGCGTGCGCCAGCGCATCCAAGATGCGCCCGCCGGTCTGGCGAAACAGCGGCGAGCGAATGACGCCGCGCCGGAACAGCACTTCTTTGTAGATCGCCGGGCCATAGCCGCCTTCGAACACCAGGAGCGGCAGCATCAGCCGGTAGAGGTACTTCGCACGCGCCGCGTCGCCGGCTTCGAGGGCTTGCCACAGTGCCACGTGCACATCCGCCACCTCGCACGCCGGCATGGTGCCACAGGCACCGCGGCGATATTCGTCCAACAGCTTGATGCCGGCCCGGCCCCCCATCACACCATCGATGTGGCCTTCGGCCAGCGCCTTCACCTCGCTCAGCACAACGCTGGAGAATTCGGTTTCTTCCTTGATGTAGCGGATGCGTTCGATGTCGCGCGCGAGCTCCGCCATGAAGCGGGCGGACATCGGCGTGCCGCCGGGGCCGGAGAAATTCTGCAGCATGATCGGCAGCGGCGTCGCCGCTGCCAGGGCGGTGTAGAAGCGGCGGATTTCGGCTTCGCTCGCGCGCTGGAAGGTGGGCGGCATCGCCATCAGGCCATCAGCGCCTGTCTCTGCTGCGTGGCGCGCGTGCTCGGCCGAGACGGTCTCGCCACTGCTGGATACCCCGATCAAGACGACGGCTTTACCACGGGCTTCTTGCGTGACGATCTCCGCGACCGTGCGGCGCTCCGCGTCCGAGAGGTAGGCGACTTCGCTCGCATTTGCGGTGGCGACCACGCCCTGGACACCGGCCTTCAGGCAGAACCGCACGGTTGCGCGCAGGCTCCCCGTGTCGAGCTGGCGGCTCGCATCAAAGGGGGTGGTGACGATGACGAACACGCCAGTCCAGCGCGGCTGTGGGGTGGTCACGGGGCGAGATCCTTAAGTTTGAGGGGTAGGAGTAGCGACGCCAAACCGCCGCGACGGCTGGCCGGGCACATCGACGCGGGTGGCCAGCAGCTGGCCAGACCCCGGCGCTTCCGCCGCCCAACCCGCCGGCACGCGAATGAAGCTGGAAGTGATGTAGAGAGTGCAGAGATCCGCCCCGCCGAACGCGCAGCTGGTTGGCATCGGCACCGGCACCACGACGTCGCCGCGATGCGTGCCATCGGGCGCGTAGCGGCTGATTTTCCAGGCACCGACGCAGGCGACCCATACACAGCCTTCGCCATCCACGGCGATGCCGGTGAATTGGCCGTCGTCTGGCCCGGCCGCCACCACCAAACGCCGATCGCTCAAGGTGCCGGTGTCTGGGTCGACGGCGAAGTGGAAGATCGCGTTGTCTTTGGCATCGCTGAAGAACGCGTGCCGGCCAGAAGCATCGAAGGCGATGTTTTTCGGCATGCCGACCGTGTCGATCCGCCGGGTCACCCGCAGGTCTGGTTCGATGCTGTAGAGCGATCCCGCCCGAACCGCGTGGTTGAGCGCCATGGTCGCGGCCCAGTAGCGCCCGCGGCTGTCGATGCCGGCAGTGTTGAAGCGGTTGCCGCGCCGATCGGCTTCTGGGTTTAACAGCGGGCGCGCGATACCGGTGTCGACATCGAGGGAGAATACACCCCCCTCCCCCGCCACGATCGCACGACCCGCACCATCGAAGGCGAGGCCGGCGGTCAATTGCTGCAAGGGTACGCGGCCGGCCAGGCGCTCGCCCGGATCCCACCACCGGAGTGCTGGCGCCAGCACATCGACCCAGTAGAGCCGTTGGCGCCCCTCATGCCAGACCGGGTTTTCCCCCACATAATCGCGCCCCGTCGGCAGGATCTCGACCGCGGCGGTGGTGGCTGGTCGCGGGCGGATCGGCGGCATGGTGTGGCGCATGCCCATATGGCCGGATGCCCGCCGGGCGGCTTCGGCGACCGTGCGGCCGACATCGTGGAGGTCTTCGGCTGCAATCGCGTCCGATTCGAACAAGCAGACGATCGCACCACTCGGGTGACCCGCCTCGTCGACGATCGCGGCAGCCGCACTGGCGCAGCCGGTCGTCACCTCGCGCGGCACGACCGCATAGCCAAGCGCACTCGCCACACTGACATCGGCTGCGGTGCGCGTATCGCTGGCACCGGCGAGTGCTAGGATCTCGTCCCGGCTGTCCGCATCCAACACCGACAGGATCGCGCGCCCCGCGGCACTGTCGACCGCTTTCAGGCGCGGCCACAGGCGCACCAAACGGCCGGCGGCGTGATCGGCTTCTTCGAAGTCGAGCACGAAGATTTCGGTGCCATCGAGCACCATCAGACAGATCGTCCGCCCCAGGCTGCGAGCGAGGCGCGCCATTTCCGGCTTGGCCGCGCGGATCAACAGGTTCTGATCGAGTTGCCGACGCGAGAGTTCGAGCACTCGGTTGCCAACCTGATATGTGCGCGTGCGCGCATCGAAGCGGATCAGCTGCCGGCTCGCGAGCGCCGCCAACAACCGGTGCAGCGACGCGCGCGGCAGCGCGACGGCGCGTTCAATGTCGCGGAACCGCACCGGACCGGGGGCGGCACCGATCGCCAGCAACACGTCGATCCCCTTCAGCAGGGATTGGGCCCCTTGCACTTCGTCGGCTGGGCTGGTGACGGCTACAGTCTCGGTCATTATGGGTTCCTGAATGATCGCGCAGGAGCAGTGTCTCACCATATGGACAGAACCGCAAGATCACGATACGCTATCCCATCATGAGCACGAACGACCCCACCATCCGCCACATCCGCGCGCTGTCTGCGACGGTTTCTGCAAAGACCACCTGGATCCTAGTTGCCGTGGAGGCGATGGACGGGGTGGTCGGCTACGGCGAAGCCACCCGCTATGGCTCTGAACGCGCGATCCTGACCGAGATCGCCAAGGCAGCCGAGCTGCTGGCCGGTCAGGGGATCGCGACGCCGAACGCTGCCGCCCAGCGCCTAGCCCAGCAGCAGGGCAGCGACGCGCGGGCCGGGGTCGGCACCGCGATCGAACAGGCCTTGGTCGATGGGGCAGCCCGGCGCGCAGAAGTGCCGTTCGCTGATCTCTTGGGCGGTGCGGCGCGCGCGAAGGTGCCGGTCTACGCTAACATCAACCGCGGCATCAGCGACCGCACGCCCACGGGCTTTGCCGCCCGCGCGGCGGAGGTGGTGGCCGCCGGCTACACGGCGGTGAAGATCGCCCCCTTCGACCAGCTGCACTGGGCGCGGCAAGATCGCCGCGACGCTGCAACCGCGCTCGCAGCCGGGATCGCGCGCATCCAGGCGGTGCGCCAGGCGATTGGGCCGGGTGCCGATCTGATGGTCGATTGCCACAACCGGCTGTCCCCGATCCTGGCAGCCGAGGTGCTGCGCGCTGTCGGCGACCAGCTCTACTGGTTGGAAGACCCGCTCAGCGACGGCATCGACGCGGCGGCTGCCCGCAGCGTGCGCGGCCAAGCCCATGCCCGCGGCGTGCGCATCGCCGGTGGCGAGCGGCTGCGCACCTTAACCGACACCCAGACGCTGCTAGACCGCGGCGAGGTCGACATCATCCTCCCCGACTTGCGGTACACGGGTGTGCGCCGCGGGCTCGCGATGCTCGACCTCGCCGTTGGCAGTGGCGTGGCGGCCAGCCTGCACAATCCGGCCGGACCGGTGCTCGACCGGATCAGCCTGCAGGTGGCGGCGGCGGCACCGTCGTTCCTGATCCTGGAACGCCAAGTCGCGGAATCGCCGCTGTTCGATGCGATCGGCGGTGCGCCAGCGGTGTTGGACGCGGGTGCGCTCCGGCTTCCCGCTGGGCCTGGCTTTGGCCCCGCACCCATCCTGTCTGAGCTGCGCGAGGGGCTGGCAGAGGGGGCGACCGAACCCGCGAGCCTCGCCGGCATACCCGGGGCTGGCCCCGATGCTTGAGCGCACCCGCCGCACCGGCCCCCTCAGCGTCGACTTCACCGGCATCCGTGTGCTGGTGACGGGTGCTAGCCGCGGCATCGCGGCCGAAATCGTCCGCGAGTTTGCCCGCAATGGCGCCACCGTCGCCTTCAGCCATGCAGCATCGATCGATGCGGCGGCGGGATATCCGACCGCGGCGGCTGATCTGATCGCCGAATGCGGTACCACTGTCGCGGCGATCGACTGCGACCAGAGCGATCCCGCCTCGACCGAGCGCTTGGTCGCGGCCTGCCACCACGCGATCGGCGGCATTGATGTGCTGGTGCTCAGCGCCTCAATGCAGATCCACAAACCCTTCCTCGACCAGACCGATGGCGATATCGCAGCCCAGGCGGAGATGAACCTGTGGGGCAACATCCGCCTGCTGCAAGCCGTGCTGCCCGCCATGCGGGACGCCGG
>JAAFHH010000359.1 GCA_013297545.1 Alphaproteobacteria bacterium | reverse complement strand
GCGGGCGCTGGAACTCGCCCGTAGCGCCCAAGAAGCCTTGGCCACAGCTGCCCTCAACGCGGCAGAGCGGCAGCTGATCACCGCACGCTTGGCCCTCGCCCGGGTCGAGCCGATGGCCTTGCAGGCACGGTTTGCGGAGGCGGAGGTGGCGCTGGCTGCGGCGCGCGCTGGATTTGCCGCCCAGGGCGATCAGATCGGCCTTGGCGATTGCGGACTGACCGAACAAGTGCTGCGGCAAGCCGAAGGCGATGCGGAACGCGAGGGGCCAGCGACGGCGGCCGCCTTGCTCGCCTACGAGGCGGCGGGTGCGACCGAGCGGGTTCACCTGGCGCTGGCGTGGGACATCCTCTACCAGGCCTTCCGCACTGCGGCCAAAGCGCGCGAGCGGCTGCTGCGGTTTGCAGATTTGGCGCCGGACCAGCGCACGCCTGCCCTCGATGCGCTGATCGCACGCGCAGAAGCGGTCGCCACCCTGGGCACCGACCCGTCGCTGTCGGTCTTGTGCAACATGACCGCGAGCCGGCTTGGCCGCGGCACGGGCCTGGTGCGCTTGGCGATTGTGGCTGCCAGCGATGCCGGCACGGAACTCCGCCAACTCGGCGACCATGATGGGGCGGCGGAGTGGATCGACTGGGCGCTCGACCGGGCGCGCGCAGCCGGGTGGCCGGCGATCGTCGGCATCGCGCTGGTGCGGCTGGGTGACTTGCTGCGCGATCTGGCGGACTACACCCGCTCGCGCGAGGTGCTGGTCGAAGCAATCGCGTGCTTCGAGGCAACACCGGCGGGCATCAACAAGGCGATCGCGCTCGAAGCGCTTGGCCGCACCGAAATCGCGGTTGGCCATGGCGCAGAGGCAGCTGCGCTGTTCGCGGCCGCAGCGGATCTGTTCCGCGCCCAACACTCCCCACCGTTCCTGATCCAAGCACAAATCCTGCGCGCCCGCGCGCTTGCGATGGCGGAGGATTTCGACGGCGCGCTTGAATGCCTGGTGGAAGCCCACACGCTGGCCGAACGCCACGAGGTCACCAGCTTCGCGGTTGAGTTCGCTGAAGCGGAAGCCGAAGTGCACGAACGCCGGCCCGGCGGCAGCTCGGCGGCGGTGGCCGATCAGCTGGAAAGCGCCTTGCGCGCGGGCGAGGCGTTGAAGCGCTGGCAGCCGTCCGCCCGGTTGTTGACCCGGCTTGCGCGCGCCTGGATGGCGGCTGGCGACGCCGCGCGCGGCAGTGACTATTACGAGCGGGCACTCGCCGCCCATAGCCGCGAGACCATGCACCGCGCGCGCGATCGCACCACCGCCCTGCAGCTGCGCCTGGATGCCGAGCGTGCGCGGGCGGAAGCCGATCACAACCGCCGGCTCGCGGTCACCTTGGCGGATATGAACACGGCGCTCGAGCATCTGGGCTCGATCGGCCGGGAGATGACCGCGGACCTCGACATGCACGCGGTGCTGCGCTCGCTCGCGAGCCACTGCCGGCGGCTGCTGACCGCGAGCTTTGTGGATATCTGGATCGGCCGCAGCCCCGCCCAGCTGGAGCGCATCGCTGGCATCGCGGTGGAAGGGGTGGAACGGGTCGATCTCGCCCAGCACGCGGCGGACACGCGCGCCGTTGTCGAAGACGGTACGGACTGGGCGACACCGCTGCTCGCGGGTGATCGCCTGATCGGCGTGCTGGCGATCCGCCGGGACATAGTGCGGGCGAGTGATCGGGAACGCGCGATCTTCTCTGCCCTCGCGGCCTATGGTGCCATCGCGCTGGACAACGGCCAGGCCTACCGCGACCTCGGCCGGGCGCTGGGGGATCTGCGGCGCACCCAAGCGGAACTGGTGCAGCAGCAAAAGCACGCGGCCCTCGGCCAGCTGGTCGCCGGCGTCGCCCACGAGGTCAACACGCCGATCGGCATCGCGCTGACGGCCGCCAGCCATTCGATCGACACCAGTGCCGCCCTTGCCGCCGACCTCGACGGCCAGCGCGTGCGGGTCAGCGACGTCAAACGCGTGCTGCGCGACCTGAGCGACGGCAACCGCATCATCGTCACCGCACTGGAACGCGCGGGCCGGATCATCGATCGCTTCAAGCAAGTGGCCGGCGACGGGGCGAGCGACCCGCGCCGCCGCTTTGTGCTCGCCCCCAGAATTGAGGGGGTGGTGGCAACCTTGCGGCCCCGGCTCGATGGCCGCGGCATTGCGGTACGCGCGACCTGTCCGCCCGCGACCACGCTGGACAGTTATCCCGAAACCTTAAGCCGGGTGTTGGAGCAATTGGTCGACAACGCCCTGGTCCACGGCTTTGGCGACGGCCAGCCGGGCCAAGTGGAAATTCGCGTGACGGAAGCCGACGACCAGATCGAAGTGCTGGTCGCCGACACCGGCCGCGGCATCGGCGACGCCCACCGCCACCTCGTGTTCGAACCGTTCTTCACCACCTCGCGCGCAACCGGCGGCACCGGGCTTGGCCTGCCGATCGTCTACAATCTGGTGACCGGTACGCTGGGTGGCATAATCGCCGTGGATAGTGCCGAAGGGTTGGGAACGCGGGTCACGCTCACCTTGCCGCGTTCGGCGGCCTGATCACGCCGTCTTCAGCTCAGCCAATCCCAATTCCTCGATCATCGCCTTGCGCATGATGAATTTCTGGCGCTTGCCGGTGACGGTTTGCGGGAACTCGTCGACGAACTTCACATAGCGCGGGATTTTGTAGTGGGCGATCTGGCCTTGGCAGAAGGCTTTGATGTCCTCGGCCGTCGCAGTCTCACCGGCTTTCAGCTGGACCCAGACGCACAGTTCTTCGCCGTACTTCTGGTCCGGCACGCCGAAGCACTGGGCTTCTTGGACTTTCGGGTTGCGGTAGAGGAATTCCTCCACCTCGCGCGGGTAGACGTTTTCGCCGCCGCGGATCACCAGGTCTTTCACCCGGCCGACGATGTTGCAGTAGCCCGCCTCATCAATGGTGGCGAGGTCGCCGGTGCGCATCCAGCGGCCCGCATCGATCGCCTCGTTGGTCTTTTCCGCGTCGCCCCAGTAGCCGCGCATGACGGAATAGCCGCGGGTGCAGAGCTCGCCGGCGACCCCGCGGGGCACCGTGCGGCCTTCAACGTCGACCACCTTCACTTCCAAGTGCGGGTGCACCCGGCCGACGGTGGCGACGCGCAGTTCCAACGGATCATCCGTGCCCGATTGGAAGCTGACGGGGGAGGTTTCGGTCATGCCGTAGGCGATCGTCACGTCGTGCATGTGCATCGACGCGACCACGCGCTTCATCACCTCGATCGGGCAGGGCGAGCCCGCCATGATGCCGGTGCGCAGGCTGGAGAGGTCGAATTCGGCAAAGCGGGGGTGGTCCAACTGGGCGATGAACATGGTCGGCACGCCATAAAGCGCCGTGCAGCGTTCCGCCGCGACCGTTTCCAGGCAGGCGAGTGGGTCAAAGCCTTCGGACGGGTAGACCATCGCCGCCCCATGCGTGATGCAGCCGAGGTTGCCCATCACCATGCCGAAGCAGTGATAGAGCGGCACGGGGATGCACATCCGGTCATCCGCAGTCAGCTTCAGCGCCTCGGTGGTGAAAAACCCGTTGTTCAAGATGTTGTGGTGGGTGAGCGACGCCCCCTTCGGGAACCCCGTGGTGCCGGAGGTGAACTGGATGTTGATCACGTCATCGGGCGAGAGCCGCGCTTCGATCGCCGGCAGCGATGCGGTCGCCTCTGGCGTCGCGGCGTCCATGATGCTGCTGAGCGAGGCCATGCCGGGTGTCGCATCGGTGCCCATGCGGATCACCCAGCGCAGCTCCGGCAGCTTGGCGGCACTGAGCTTGCCTGGTGTCGCCGTTGCCAATTCCGGCGCCAAGGTCTGCAGCATGCCGAGGTAGTCAGAACTCTTGTGCTTGGCAGCCGAGATAATCGCACGGCAGCCAACCTTGTTCAGCGCGTATTCCACCTCCGCCAATCGGTAGGCCGGGTTGATGTTGACCAGCACCAGGCCGGCCTTGGCGCTGGCGAATTGGGTGACCGCCCATTCCCAGGAATTCGGCCCCCAGATGCCGATGCGTTCACCCGGCTTCAAGCCGATCGCGACCAGGCCGGCCGCCAACCGGTCGACTTC
>JAAFHH010000358.1 GCA_013297545.1 Alphaproteobacteria bacterium | reverse complement strand
CCGCGCTGCGGTCGATGATGTCGAGCAATCGAGTGCGGACATCGGCAAGCTCGCGACCGCGGTTGCGGAAATCGGCTCGGTCGCGACCTTGATCGCGGAAATCGCGGAGCAGACCAATCTCTTGGCCCTGAACGCCACGATCGAGGCCGCGCGCGCCGGTGATGCTGGCCGTGGCTTTGCGGTCGTGGCGTCGGAAGTGAAGTCCCTCGCCCAGCAAACCGCGCGGGCGACCGAACAGATCGCGTCCCAAATCCAGCGCGTGCAGGATCAAACCCGTGGGGCTGTCGACGCGGTGGCCCGCATCGGTACTGGCATCGGCACGATCGAGCGCATGGTCTCAAGCATCGCCGGTGCCGTCGAAGAACAGCGCGCCGTGACCTCTGAGATCGCCCGCACGATCACCATGGTGACGGAGGATATGGCGGGGGTGAGTGCCACAATCAGCGACGTCGGCCGCGGCTCAATCGAAGCCTGCGCCGGCTCGATCGAGATGCTGTGGGCCGCAGACCACCTGTCACGCACCGCTCTCAAGATGGCGCAAGATGTCGAGCACTACATCTCAGATGTGCGGGGGCAGGCGGCCTAAGCCCCGCTATCCCGCCCCGGGTAATCGGTAGCTCTGCACCAGCGACCCCGCGACTAGGAACCAGCCGTCGACCAGCACGAAGAAGATCAGCTTGAACGGCAAGCTGATGATGATCGGCGGCAGCATCATCATGCCCATCGCCATCAGCACTGACGCGATCACCATGTCGATGATCAGGAATGGCAGGAACAACAGAAAGCCGATTTCGAACGCGCGCCGCAATTCGGAGATCATGAAGGCCGGGATCAGCACCTGCAGCGGCACATCCTGCGGGGTCACCACCGGGCCAGCGCGGCTAAGGTCGAGGAACAGCCGCAAATCTTTCTCGCGCGTATAGGCCAGCATGAATTCCCGGAATGGTGCCACCGTGCGGGTGAAGGCCTCGGCTTCCGTGATTTCCTCCGCCACCAACGGCCGGATGCCTTGCTGGTAGGCGGCCTCCAAGGTCGGCGCCATGATGAACGCGGTCAGGAACAGCGCCAGGCTGATCAGCACGGTGTTCGGTGGTGCTTGCTGCGCGCCGATCGCCGTGCGCAGGAACGATAGCACCACGACGATGCGCGTGAACGAGGTGACCATGACCAGGATCGACGGCGCCAGGGTCAGCACGGTCATCAGACCCAGGATCTGAACGATCCGACCGGTCGTTGAGCCGCCACCGTCGCCGAGGTCGAGCGTTAAGCTCTGGGCCAAGGCGGCGGGTGCCAATGCCGCCCAGCCTCCCGCGATCGCGAGTGCGCCCAGCGCCGTGATGATGCCCCACTTCAACCGGCTCATGGTGTCGTCTCCGGCAAGGTGGTGGGGGGCAAGGTGGTGGTCGGCAAGGCTGCTTCGAAGCGGGGCGCGTCCAAATCCCGCGCGACCACCAGATCACCATCGACGCCGAGCAGCAGCAAGTGCGCCTTGGCGTCGCAGCGCACCAGCGCCAGCCGGCGCTTGGGATCGAGCGGCAGCACCTCCAACACTTCGAGGCGCCGCTTGCCCTTGGGCGTGCGCACCATCGGTGCAAAGCCGGTGCGCCGCAGCGCCCAGGCCAGACCAAGGATCAACGCGATGACGAGGGCGAGGGCCGCGAGGTATTGGACAAGGCTGATGGCATCCACGGTGACCGGTCCCCGTCAGCTGGATCGCTGGGCGTAAGCGCCCGCAACCGCGCGAGCGCCGACCCGGGTTTCCAGTGCCCCGGTGCGGCTGAGCCGTTCGCCCAAGCTCTCCAGCACCGAGACGAGCTTGGCCAGGCGGGCGACGATCGGTGGTGCGTCGGTGGCCGCGACCCCTTCGGCCAACTGGCAGAGCACGGCGACTTTGGCATCGAGCCCGGTGCAGTCGACCGGCAGGCCATCGGCGAGCGTGCCGCCGTGGGCTTCGACCTCTTTGACCAACCGGTCAAGGGCCGCATACACCATGCGGGGATCAATGGCAGGAGCAGGCGCGGGCGAAGGGGAGGGTGTGGTCATGGGCGTCGTCCCGGTCCGGCCGCGGCGTTGGCGGCGTAGAGATAGTTCAAGATTTCCGCCACGGCCTCGAAGGCCGCAATCGGGATTGGCGCGTCGAGGTCGACGGCGGCCAGCAGCTGGGCGAGATCAGCATCTTCGCGCACCTTGATGCCGGTGGCGAAGGCGATCTCCAAAATCTTCTCGGCCGTTGCCCCCTTGCCGGTGGCGACCACGGTTGGGATCTCGCCGGCCTCATGCTTGAGGGCAACGGCGATGGCCTTCTGGGGCCTTGCGTGAAAGCCGCCGGCACCGTCCGATTCCGCGTCCGACCCGGCATTCATGGTGGGCCCCCTCGCTGTGGCGCGTCGTCTCGCATCAAGCGATTGCCCGAAGCGCTTGAAATCTTACGGTTTCCAGTCGCCATTGCAAGGAAATGCGTGTGACGCTCGAACGTAGGGCCGAAAGCCTTTGAAAAAACGTCACTCTCGGCAAAAATTGCCTCTTTCGCGACCGGCGATTCGGGGGTAGTGTCGACATCAAGCACCCGTCTGGCTGGGGAGCATGAGGACCGATGGATCTCGCACGTCAACCGATGTTTCGTATGCTGCAAGACCGCATGGGCTATCTGAGCGAACGCCAGAAAGTCTTGGCGCAGAACATCGCCAACGCTGACACGCCGAACTATCGGCCGTCGGACGTGAAGCCGGTGAACTTCAGCGAAGTCTACCGCATGCAGCAGCAGCAAGTGCGCCCAGCGATGACGCAAGCAGGCCACCTGCCGCCGTCCACGCCGGTGGCAAAGTTTGCGGTCGAAAAAGACCGCCGGCCGTTTGAGACGGCCCCCGATGGCAACGGCGTGGTGCTGGAAGATCAGATGCTGCGGCTGGCCGAAACCCAAGGGGATTTCGGCACGACGTCGACGCTCTACCGCAAGTACCTCGACATGATGCGCATGGCGATCGCCACGCGCTGAGGGAGATGAAGGCAATGGCAAGCGATTTGCGCACGGCGATGCAGGTAGCGGCCTCGGGCATGAAAGCCCAAGGGGCGCGGATCAAGGTGATTTCGGAAAACCTTGCGAACGCCGATAGCACCTCCCAGACGCCGGGTGGCGAGCCCTATCGCCGCAAGACCATCACCTTCAAGAACACACTCGACCGCGAGATGCAGGCGCAGACCGTGCGTGTCGACAAGATCCGCCCGGACCGGGGCGACTTCGAACTGCGCTACGAACCCGGCCATCCGGCCGCCAACCAGGACGGCTATGTGCTGACGCCGAACGTCAATTCGTTGATCGAAGCGACGGACATGCGCGAAGCCCAGCGGTCCTACGAAGCCAACCTCACCGTGATCGAAACCTCGCGGGCCATGGCCCAGCGCACCCTCGACATCCTGCGCGGCTAAGCCGTTCGACTGGAGTTAAACCATGAGCTCGATCAACAGCGCGATTGCCGCGTACGCCAACACCGCCCGGGCCGCCACACCGCAGCCCGAAGCCATCGCCCCGACGGCGAGCCCGTTCTCCCGCGGGCCGCAGAGCTTCGGCGAACTGGTGCAGTCCGGTGCCGAAGCCGCGTTCAACACCGGTCTCGCCGCCGAAGCGGTCAGCCGCCAAGCAGTCAACGGCAAGGCCGAACTGGCCGAAGTGGTGACTGCGGTCGCCAACGCCGAAGTGACCCTGCAGACCGTGGTCTCGATCCGCGACCGGGTCGTTGGTGCGTACCAAGACATCATGCGGATGCCGATCTAGTCGCCGCCAGCATCGGAGGCAGCGGTGAACGAAGAGATCACGCTGGAAGTGGCGCGTGAAGCGATCCTGGTGACGCTGCAGGTGGCAGCGCCCTTGATGCTGATCGCCATGGTGATTGGCATCGTGATCGCCCTGTTCCAGGCGATGACCCAGATCCAAGAAATGACCATCACCTTTGTGCCGAAGATCGTGGTGATCTTCATTGGCATGCTGGTGCTGTTGCCGTTCATGCTGCGCACGTTGACCAGCTTCACCGAACGGATGATGGATCGCATCATCTCCCTCGGCTAGAGGGCCGCCGCTGTGCCGTCCTGGCTCGAACAGATGCTGGTCGGCGATTTGTTTCGG
>JAAFHH010000356.1 GCA_013297545.1 Alphaproteobacteria bacterium | reverse complement strand
GCACAGTCATCGGGTGCCTACAGCTGACCTTCCTGCCCGGCCTCTCGCGCCGAGGCCAGTGGCGGTGTCAGGTCGAAAGCGTGCGGGTCAGCCGCGAGCACCGCAGTGCTGGCATCGGTGCTGCGATGATGGCGTGGGCGATTGCAGAGGCCCGTGCCCGCGGCTGCGGCGTGGCGCAGCTGACCACCGACAAGTCGCGGCTGGACGCGCACCGGTTCTACGAACGGCTCGGGTTTGTCGCCAGCCACGAGGGCATGAAGCTGGCGCTGTAGGTACTTCGATGGCGGCCCGCCGTCTGCTAGACTGAGGGCTATGCCGGACCTGCCCCACCCTGCCCTTGATCCCGGGATCGACGCACTGTCCCAAGCGCTGGCGGAACGCCGTAGTGTGGCGCCACTGGAAGCCGTGCGCCAGGCGCTGGAGGAGGCGCTTGCGCGGCCCCTGCGTCCCTTCGGTCAAGGACCGATCCCAGACTTACCCGAAAAGCTGCGTCGGCTGAGAGAGAAGTACAAAGACCTACCGGTTCTCGACCCAAGATCGGCCGATGAAATCGTCGGCTACGACGAAAACGGGATGTGGTGAGTGATCGTCGATACCTCTGCCATGGTCGCGGTGATCCTGGGCGAGCCTGACGCTGGCGCGATCGATCGTGCACTGACGGCATTCGGACCTCGTTCGATGTCCGCGGTCACACGGGTCGAGCTAACCTCGGTCATCGAAAGACGCCATGGCAGTGCTGGGCGCCGCATGGTCGATGAATTCCTTGAAGCGTGCGAGATCCCGGTGGTGCCCGTCACCGAAACCCAGGTCACCTTCGCCATTGACGCGTTCCGGCCAGCGACGCGAGTGCAACTGAAGCGGAGCCCAGTGGTTGGTCTGGGCTGCAGCGCAGGCATACATGTTTTGGGTTCGGTTGCTCTGCCGCCAGTCTGGTCTGGCCTCAGTTTGAGCCAGTTCAAACCAGGCGCAGGCGCCCGGCAGGTGAGTGCTGCGTCAAGCCGACGTTCGGTCCCGTGCCAAATCGACATAGGCACGTAGGACTTGATTGATCCGGGTTTGGTATCCTTCACCCTGCGCCTGGAAGAACCCAAGCACATCCAAATCAAGCCGGATCGAGATCAGCTTCTTCTGACCAACCAATTTGGCGCGGTCTAGCCAGGCATCATCAAGAGCGGCCGCGGCATCTGGATCACCCGCGACGGCCTGCTCAATGTCAGCGTCTGTAAGCGCTCTAACCCGATCCCAGTCGGTCCGACCTGGCCGACGCTCGCTGAGCGAGCGCCGCACGATACCGCTCTTTGTCTTGTCCATTCGCCCTCCTTGCAGAAATGATGCGGCGTGTGTCGCCGCGCGGTGTGTAGACGAGGAAAAGCAGAAGATCATCAAGCATGCCGAGGACCCTCACTCTCCTCTCGCCATAGTCCTTGCGGTTGTCGTCATCTTCGAAATACTCGCCCTCGAAGATTGCAATAGCATCATCGAAATCTATGCCGTGCTTTTCAATATTCCTCTCGTTCTTGACAACATCCCACTCAAAATCCATCCTCTTCCCCTGCACTCTGTATATACACCACGTATAGCAATGCGTCAAGCCCGCTATCCCGATCCCGCGAGGCCCCAGCGCTGGCGGCGGCTCCGGCGACACGGGGCATTCAGGAACATTTTGCTTCGGTGGACGGGTTCCCGCAGTACGCGCGTCAGGATCGGCACCGCGAGGTTCACCACCGTAAGGCCAACCCACTCCCGCCTGGTCGCAGACCTTACACCCTCGGCCACAGGGGTCGGGTTGGGGTCTTGAGCGGCAGGTTGGCGAAATCAGTCGATCCGGTGCCGGGGGCGCCGACATAGTGGATCTCAGCGGCAATCGGCAGGAAGCCCGCGTAGAAGTGCTGGGAGGATTTCACCACCAAGAGACGCTTGGTCAGCGGATCACAGCCAGCCTCCCGAAAGCAGGCGGGATCAAAGCCTTGGGTGCGGTAGCTGTTCACCACCACATCGACCGGGCCACCGTGGGTCGCGATCCGCAAGGTTGCCATGTCCCCCATCGGGCCGGTCGCACCGCCAAAGGGCTGGCGGGCGGAGCGCGCGAGGCCCACCACGGTTGCCTCGACATCAATCGGCGCTCCAGAGGCGGGGCCGTACTTGCCGCCGATGCGCACGGGGATGCGCGCCCCCATGCCGGCGTCCCACGCAACCGCGACGGAGGATGGATCGTAGAGCGGTGCTATCGCCGCCCCGCCCTCGCCGCGCTCCAGCAAGCGCTTCAAGATCCAAGTGGAATCGCCGGCCGCGCCAATGCCGGGATTGTCCGCAACATCGGCCAGCACGACCGGGCGCTGGTGGCCGCGGCAGAGATCAAGCGCGGCATCGATGCCGAGGTAATCTGGGATCGCACTGCGCCCCAGTGCGCGGAACTCTGCCGCCAGCCGATCAGCCAGTGCCTGCGCCTTGGCCTGGCCGCCATCGGCGACCACCAGCACCCGCGTGCCGACCTCCGGCGTGTCGCCCCAGGGGAACCCGTGGGCGAGGGAGACGGACAGAATGCCATCCTTGCCCTCCAGCGCGGTCATGCGATCCACAAACCCGCGCACGGGTTCGCGGGTGGTTGGGTAGAGGCCGAGCATCGCGCAGTCCGCCATCGCTTGGACGGGGCGGAGCTTCCCGTCCAGGCGCCCGGCCAGCAGGGTCCAAACCTCCTCCGCCCGCGCCAGCACGTCGACGTGCGGGTATTCCTTGAAGATCACCAGGATGTCGCTGGATGTGACTTTCGCGGTGGTCAGGTGGCAGTGCAGATCAAGCTCGGCTGCAATCACCACTTCCGGCCCAACGACGGCGCGAATACGGGTCAGCAAGTCACCCTCGGCATCGGGATAGCCGTCGGCGATCATCGCACCGTGCAGGCTCAGCATCACCGCATCGACCGGCAGGGCGGCGGTGAGTTCACCCAGAATATCTTCGCGCAGCGCCTCATAGGCCGCGCGCGTGGTGGTGCCGGCCGGCATCGCGAAGGCGGCCGTGCCCTCAACCACCTGCCAACCGCGGGCACCCGCGTGATTGCGCCAGCACACCAGCGGCAGGGCGAACAGGCCGGGGTCATTGCCATGGGCGCCACCGCGCACCAGCATGGTCTTGGCGAACAAGTCCAGCCCCGTCGGGATCGGCGAGAAGCTGTTGGTTTCCGTGCCGAGACATGCCGTGAACAGCTTCATGATCCAACCCTTCCAGTCTCATCGCCAGCCAAGTGACAGCCTCGACCAACGCGGCTATAGTTCGCGTCAAACACGCGGTATGCAATCAGGGCTGAACCGATGTCGCAAGGACGTTTCACGGCTGTCGAAGCAATGGCGCTGATGGGGACTGCAGGCGTGCGCCGCGGCACTCGATCGGGCGGCATGGCGGCTGCCGAGTCCTCCTCACCGCAGACCGCGCAGATCCTGGACATGCTGATGGCTCCGACGGTCGCGCTGCTGACCGAAGCAGCGGCCGCGCGCGGTGGAGAGGTCACGCGTGAGGACATCACCAACGCGCTTACCAGCCTGCGCTACCCCGAACATGCCGACGCGATCCAAAGCCGGCTGATCTCTAGCCGTCAACTCGACGTGCTGGCGGACGGTCGTCTGCTCCTCGCGGTATCGTAACCCGGCTCGCAGCGGAGAGCGCCATGGCAGCATCCCCACTCGCGTGCACCATTGCAGCTCAGACGATTGATCCGATGCTGCTGGGCGCCGGATTGGCCGCACTCACGGGTCTTGCTGTCGCATTCACCGAGCTGATCTGTCGGTATCGCGATGAACCGTTGCAGGCGGTTCGCTACCCCGCAGCGATTGCGTACCTGGTGCTAAACGGTGTGTTCGCGTCGATTGCCTACGCGTTTAGCGGCGCGCCAGCGATGTCCAGCTGCACCGCGGAGCTTGGCGTTGCGGTCGGGGTCGGGTTGCTCGCGATGGCGGGCACGCGGGCCAAGCTGTTTTCCGTGAAGACCGGCGACGGTACCGAGGTCAGTGTTGGCCCCGCCTTGATCGCCGAACGGCTGCTCGCGATGTTGGATCGCTACATTGATCGCAAGCGCAGCGCCGATCGCATGGCCTTGATGGTGCGTGTGTGTAAGCCCTTGGAAAGCTTGACGTCCGACCAGGCACTCCGCTTGCTGGACGC
>JAAFHH010000355.1 GCA_013297545.1 Alphaproteobacteria bacterium | reverse complement strand
CTACCGCCTGTTCCAGTTCGACGGCACGAACAACCCCTACGACACGACGAAGGACTTCAGCCGGGCGATCTCGGTCAACCAGTTCTTCGATCCGAGCAAGGGTGGCACGCCGTCACGGCTGCGCATTGATGGCGACCGGGTGCCGTCGGTCGGCCAGCGGATGGCCGATGCGTTCAGCCCAGCGACGCAGATCAACACGGGCAACGCACCGTACAGCGGCTTCGGGTCCACGTTGGCCAGTGGCCAGTATTCGCTGCAGTCCTACGCCTCAGCGATGATGACCAACGCTGCCAACAGCGCCAGTCAGGCGAAGTCGGCTGCCACATATCAAGAACAATATGTGGCGGAACTGTCACGCAAGGCGTCGGCCATCGACGCGGTCAACGTCGATGAGGAACTCTCGAACATGATCGTGTTCCAGAAGGCGTACATTGCGTCTGCGAAAGTGCTGGATACGGCGTCGACGATGTTCGACGCCCTGCTGGCAATTCGCGGTTAGGGCTCGGGAAGGGTAACGGATCATGACGCGCATCACGGACTTCACGAACCAACAGCGCAATCTGTTCCAGATCCGCGGCAACAACACGTCGCTCGCGGACCTGCAGTTCCAGCTGTCGTCGAAAACGAAGGCGCAAACCTTCGACCGCATCGCGACCTCGACCCAGCGGCTGCTGGACGTGACCGCGCTGCGCCGCAACGCCGAGGCCTATACCGGTGCGATCGACGACGCCGAAACCCGGCTGAATCTGACCGATACGGTGCTCGACAGCGCCAAGAAACTCGCGGCCGACGTACGCAAGACCTTGGTGCAGCAAGGCAGCAATGGCGGCACGCCGAACTTCGCCGCGCAAGCCAACGGCTACCTCGCGGCGTTGGAAGGGTTGCTCAACACCAAAGACGGCAGCGGGCGCTACGTGCTCTCGGGCTCGCGCTACTTTGACCAGCCGATCCAACAAGTGATGGGGCCGTCGTCCCAAACCAGTGCCATTGGCCTGACCGCCAATCTGACGGGCGCCACCGTGAACACCCAGCGCACCGGCTCACCCACTCCGGGCAGTTTCTTGGATGCGCAGGTCAACACGATCTTCGACGACACGGGTGCGGCCTACAATGTGAGCTTCCGGTATGTGCGCGAAGCCAACACCGGCACGAACGACTGGCACCTCTACATCACCGACATCACGCGCGCGTCCGACGGGGCGAAGGCAACGGTTGGCGGCAACGCGATCACCAACGACAATTCGGTGCGCGCAACCACCGCCTTGTTCAACGCCCAAAACCCGCCCGCCAACATCTTTTCGAGCACTGTCGCGGCACTCGGCATCACGCTGCCATCCGGCGGCGGGATGACCCTGACCGCGCAGGGCCAAGGCCCGAATGGCGCGGTCATCAGCACCGCAACCGCGACCAATGGGATGACCGTGCAACGGCCGATCACGCCGACCACGCGCATCGTGATGTCGGGACCGCTCGATCCGCTGAATGGGGTTGGCACACAGATCACCCAGCAAGTGCCGGATGTGTACGACGACCAGGGGCGCCGGTTGCGCGTCACGGTCCAGCTGACCAAGACGCTGAGCGCGGGCAACCCGGGCGAGGATGCCCGCAATTTGGTGAGCAATGCGCTCAGCAAAATCGTCGGGCGGATGATCGACGCGAATGTGTCGCCGCCGAGCGCGCTGGATGCCAGCCTCGCCTGGGCCGATCCGTTCACCACCGGCTTTGCCATCAACCAGGCTGCTGTTGATGCGACGTATCCGCCAGGCTCAGCGCCTGTGCCATTCGATATCTGGCGCTCGGAAATCACCGCCGTCACGAACGCCGACACCGGCGCCAATGCCGCCACCTCCGCGTTGCCCATCACCATCGGCAACGTCTTTGGCTCAGGCGGTGGCGCCAACCAAACCGGCCCGATCACCGTCAACACCACGGGAGCGGGCATCAGCGGGGGCGGTGCCGTTGGCGCAGCAGTCGCCGGCTCCTTCACGCTGGCCACGAACGACTTCCGCATCAACGTTGGCCCGGCCGCGAGTGCGACCTTGCCGCCGGTGTTCACCACGTCGACGGTACCGCCGGCCAATGTGACCATTCCCCAGGTCATTCGCCTCGCCGGTGGCTTCAATCCGAATGCGCCGGTCAACACCTCGATCTCGTCGCCGACCACCGGCAGCTTCGTCGATGTCAGCTATTCCGGGACTGAAGCGGTATTTGACAGCAACCTCAAGGGCCACAACCTCACGATCCGCTTCGTGAAGGAACAGGCCGGCGCTGGTGCGACGTGGCGCGCCTATGTCATTGGCATGACGCAGCAATCGGATGGCACTGGCTCTACCGAACCGCCGATCAGCGCCTCGACACCGGTTGCCCTTGGCGGCCTGTTCGACCCGACGACCGCGACTTCGATTGGTCCGTTTTCGCCGACTTTGAAGAATTCGGCGAGCCTGTCGACCACGATCCGTGTGCCGGCCGGTGCGCTGGCCAATGGGAACATTGCGTCCAACACCACCTGGCGCGCGGAAAACATGACGACGCGGCCGAACACCTTGGGTCAGACGTCGCAGACCGTGCGGCTGGCCGGCAACTTCAACAACAATCCGACGGCCGTGTCCGGCGTCGGGGCGGAAGCGATCCCGCCGACCATCCAGCTGCCGCTGCCGGCGCAGAACAATCGCTATGACATCAGCTTAACTGGCGACAATGCGATCACAGATTCGACTGGTCGACGTCTGAACGCGTTGATGCGCGTGCAGTACGAAGGCGGTGCGAACCCCGGCTGGCGCAGCTATCTCGTCTCCGCGCGCGATGCGAACGGCACGGAGCTGCTGGCAGCGCCCCAGAAACTGGGACAGCGCACCGGTGGCACCGCCACCACGGGTGGCATCGCCTACACCGATGGCATCATCAACCCAGCCGACGCCCAAGGGACAGCAGGCCGGCCGATCGTGCTGCGGCCAACCGCGCCGATCGCGATCACCGGCGCCACCCTGAACCCGCAGATCGAGTTCACGGCGAACAGCTTCACGAGCTCGGCTGCATCGACCGCGTTGGTGGCATCAGGCGACCAGCCATTTGGCACGCTCGGGGCCGGCAATCCACCGGCCACACCATCGCTGTCGCAAACCCTCAGCGACCCGACCTACTACCTCAAAAACTTCGCCCAGGACGACAAGCGCGCCACCGACATCTCGGTGCGGATTTCAGACGATCAGTTCATCCCGATCGGCGTGCGCGCCGATGATCCAGCGTTCGAGCCGTTGGCCCGGGTGCTGAACTATGCGCGCCAGCAGGGCGTGCCGCTGTCCCAGAGCGATTTGTCCAACGCACTGACCTTGCTCGATCAGTCGCTCGCCGGGCTCGATACTCTGCGGGCGAACGCGGCGTTCGATCAGCTACAGATGCGCGATGCACGGTCGTTCCACCAAACCACCATCAACCTGGCAAAGAATACCGACGACCAGATCCTGACGGCTGATCCAGCCGAAACCGTGGCCAAGCTGCAAAGCCTGCAGACCACGATCGAGGCGTCCTACGCGACAATTGCGCAGATCCGTCAGCTCAGTCTGGTGAATTATCTGTAGGGGCGGGCATACTGCCTTAGGACGAACCTGACGACAGGGGACCGCGCATGGTCGGTATCATGGTCAACCACACGCTCAGCGATGCGGAGCGGCGTGCTGAGATATTCCGCGGTGAGCTGCTGGTGCACAGCGCCAGCCCCGCCACCCGCGCTCTCGGTGATCACGCCGTCGCAGCGATTCGCGAGGCCTTCGCCCCGCTCGACCCGGAAACCGCGCAGTTTGACCTCTCAGTCGACGCGTTCATCGAACGAGTGGGGCCGCTGAAGTCGGCGTTCACCAACGGTGCCAAGACCAAGGCGCTGATCCAGGCCGTGTTGGCCGAATTCGGCTGTGATGATGAGGACACCTATTTCGATGTGCCGCGTCTGCGCGTCGTTCCGTCGGACAACTTCTTGGCCGCGGGCGTGTCCTACGCCTACAAGATGCACCGGGATACTTGGTATTCGTCGCCGCCGTCCCAGATCAACTGGTGGATGCCGGTGATGAACGTGGTGCCAGCGCGCGCAATGGAATTCCTGCCAGAGTACTGGTCTCGCCCGCTCGCCAACAGCTCGCGCGATTTCGACTACACGGAATGGTGCACCGT
>JAAFHH010000354.1 GCA_013297545.1 Alphaproteobacteria bacterium | reverse complement strand
GTCAGGGTGCCAGTGCGGCGACACCAGAAGAGGATCGCGCCGCGGTCGCCCTGCTTGATACCGCCTATCAAGCGGCGGTGGAGCGCAATGACGTAACCGGGGTTGCCGCAATCCAAACACCGGACATGATCCTAGTCCTGGGTGACGGCCGGGTTGTCACCGGTGCCGAGCTGATCGACCACGCCCGCACCAAGCGCACGATCTACGACCTGCAGGCCGAAGCGCCTGGCACCCAAACCGTCCGGCTGTTCGGTCGCGACACGGCGGTCGTCACCGCCCTGCTGCCGATTCGCGGCCAGCAGGGGGACCGCGCGATCGACCTCACGCTCTGGTTCTCCGACACTTACATCCGCACCAATGACGGCTGGCGCTACGCGTTCGGCCAGGCGTCTTTGCCATTGCCGGTCTAGAACGCCCGCCCTTCGCCAAAGCCAAACGCAAACAGGTGGCTCATCGGATCGACGCCGGCCAGCCGCACATCAGCGTGGGTGGTGAGGTAGGCGGCCGTATCAAGCCCGGAGCTGCCACGCCCTTCGCGCCAGCCGAAACCCGTGAAGTGAGCGAGCGGGTCGATTGCGGCCGCGCGCACGTCGGTGTTGGTCGCAAGGTAGCTGGTGGTGACGAACAGCGTGTTCGGATCCCGGCCTTCGCGCCAGCCGAATTGGCTGTAGTGGCCGCGCGCGAATTGGAACGCAGCGTCTGCCGTGCTGCCGGCCGGCAGGGCGGCCAACACGTCTGGATTGCGCGCGAAATAGAACGCGGCGTCGAAGCCACCGCGGGCGACGGTGCCCTGGGCCCCGGCACCATCAAGGTTGGCGAAGGGCGCGACTGGCGACAACGTCTGGCGTTCTCCTGAAGAGAACACCAGGGTTTCGACCCGCACGAGCCGGTCAACACCATCAGCGCTGGTGACTTCGGTGAAGAGACCAAAGGATCGTTGCGTCGTCGCACCACGCGCTGCCGCGATCACGGCTGTGTCGCTGCCCGCCCCGCCATCGACAATGTCGTTGCCCCGCCCTGGCGTGACTTGATCATCACCGCCACCCGCGAGCACCGTGTCGTTGCCACCACCCGCTGAAATGCTATCGGCTGCGCTGCCGGCCTCAAAGCGTTGGGCCTGTTCGTCCCCCGCGATGCGCACCGCGCGGTTGTCGCTCATGACCGTGACCCGGCCGGACACCATGGCGAATTCGACATTCGCCAGCACCACCTGGCTACCGGCGGGCAGCAGATCACCTGCGAACAACACGGCATCGGTGCCGGCACCGCCGGTGATCGTTGTAGTCCCAGGCGCACCGCTGGTGGTGCGCGGGGTCATGTCGAGCAGATCGATCGTGCTGCCGGCCGTGCTGTCAATCAGTCCGGCGACCAGGCTGCGCAGACCCGCGGCCTCCGCCGTATCGCTGCCGAGACGGGTCGCCGCCCCATCGAGCAGGGCGCGCGTGGTTGCAGTCGTCTGCGTGCCGCTGGTCGCAGCGAGCTCAACGAAGGACCCGGCCGGCATGGCAACCGAGCCGGCGCTGCCGAAGGTAGCAGCCGGTTGCGGCGTCGGCTCCGGCGGGGTCACCACGGGCGAGCCATCGAGGCGCAGGGTCACCAGGGTCGACTTGCGCTGTTCCGGCTCGACCCGGTCTTTGTTCAGCACGCCATCGGCGTAGAAGTTGCTGTCGCCATTGTCGAGCACCAGCTGCACCAACGCATCAGAACCGAGCGATCCCGGCAAGCTCGCGATGCCCTCGATGCTGCCACCGTTCAGCACACCTGAGAGGTCAACTGGGCGCAGCACGGGTGCGCTCGCAGGCAAGCCGTTCCAGGTGTAGAGCCGGAAGTCGTTCGGGGCAGCACCGGCCGCACCGGCGGGGCCGGCGACGATCAAGTAGAGGCCATCAGCCGCGCGTTCGATTGAGCGGATGCCGCGACCACCGAGGTTGAGTTCAATCGCCGTACCAAAGGTTGCCGATCCGGTCGTGCCGCCGGTTGCGTTGATGATCGTGGTGAAGTTGGTCACCGGCACGATCAACGCGTTGGTGCGGGCCGCCGCCGGCTCAATCGGCGCGCGGAATGCCACCCACAGCGCATTGCCATCGGGCGAGGTGGTCAGGCCTTCGATGTTGAAGCCGTTGGTCGCTTCCGGCACCACGGTCGCGGCTTGCGAGGCGTTGATGCCAAAGAAATTCGCGCCGCGGCCATGGGTGTTGCCGGTGTCCCAAGCGACCAGATCATCTTCGAGGAAGCGGTAGTAACCAGCCGAGGTCAGCGTGGTGTTGGCGCCCGTGCCGGCGACATCGGTTGCGAACAACCGTTCGCGGTTCGGGCGATCCGCACCGGTCGCGGAATTCGCGTGCGAGCCGATCCACCAGATCCGCGTGCCAACGACCGTCACCCCTTCGATGTCGAGTTCGCGCACGATGCCATCACCGCTGTCCGCGAGGGCGAGCGGTGCGCGTCCCGGTGCTGGGCCAATCGGCATCAGCGGGATTTCCGCCACCGGTGCGCCGGAGCGCGCGGGGTCGTAGACCCGGATCATCTGGTCTTCATCGTTGGCGGTGATCAGCTGACCATTGACCAGCGCGCTCGCCGACAAGTCGGCCGCGCCAGACAGGAAGGAGGTCGACACGGTCGCACTGTTGGTGCCGATAGAGGACGCGGCGAAGGCAATCGTGCGTTGGGTGGTGGTGGCACCATCCCCAATCGTCAGTGTGATCGTCGCATTGCCAACCGCAGCGGCGTCGACGAACAGCGTGCGATCGGCGCCGGTGCCAGTG
Source organism: Alphaproteobacteria bacterium (assembly GCA_013297545.1). Taxonomy (GTDB): domain Bacteria; phylum Pseudomonadota; class Alphaproteobacteria; order Elsterales; family Elsteraceae; genus RDXE01. Next base: position 1,424 of record JAAFHH010000354.1, on the reverse strand, counting down.
ATCCGCAGATTGGCGTTCGGCACCACGGTCTGGTTGGAACTGGTGGCGGTGACGGTCAAGGCCGTCGCGGCGGTGTCGGTGTCTTCCAACCGGAACGTGATACCGCGCACGCGTGCCACGTCGCCGGTATCCAACCGGTCGGACGCGATCCCGCTCGGCAGGTTGATCGCGCGCGGGGCGTTGGTGGCAGCGATGGTGGCTTGCAGCTCGACATTGTCGATCGACAAGACGCCGTTGGCACTCGGATCGCCGATCGCGATGAACACCCGGTCGCGCTGATCGAGTGCTGTGACACCTGCAAGGTTGACCGTGGCGACGCGCCAGGTGTCATCAGCCGTGATCGTCTGGTTGTTGATCTGACGGACCCAGCGCGTGCCATCGAGGCTGTAGAGCACGTCGAAGCGCGTCGTCCCGCCAGCCGGCACCTTGTAGTCGAACCGCAGGCTAAGGCCGGACGCACCCACCGTGCTGGTCGAGAGCACCATCTCCGCACTGTTCAGCGCCGCGATCGTACCGCTGCCGGCCCAAGACGCCGCCGTGCCGGCAATGTGCGCGGTTGCGCCGTCATTGTAGGCAGTGCCGGTGACACCCGCCGGGGTGAAGGTGGCACCCCCCAGCATGCGCAGCGTCGGGGTGCCGGGCACCGCGTCCACGGTTGCAGTGTAAGTGGTGTTCAGGGCGAACGGTGTGCCGGTGTTAAACGTCCAAAGTGCCAACTGCGCCATTGCCCTGCCTCGCCCCGGAGCGTGTGATGCCCGGACCGCTAACAGCGCTTCGCGGCGGCTCCATTGCTATGGCGTGACAGTTTTCGGAAAGACGACAGAAAACCGCCTCAGATGACCTTGGACGACGGGTCAGCGCTGGTCATGCCAGGCGCGTTGCTCGGCAATGCATTCCGCCGCCCCGGGGCCGATCTGCCGGCGCACCAGCACACCCGCAACCGCGAGGGTGGCTGCCACCATCGCCAGCGGGTGCAGGAACCACGCAAGCGTGGCGATCGCGAAGTAATAGCCGCGAATGCCAGCGTTGAAGCTGGAGACTGCATGGGTCATCAGCGCCGCCATGCGCAGCGCATAGGGGCCGCGGGCGGCGGCGTCTAAGTCCCTCGGCAAGGGTGCCGCCCCCAGCATCGCGATGAAGTAGTTGAACTGCCGCACGGCCCAGGTGAAGTGCAAAAAGGTCAGCAGAAAAATCGCGATCACGACCAACAGCTTCACTTCGACCAGAGCCGCGTTCGCCCCCGAACTGAGGGCTAAGCGCTGCAAGGCGATCACCACCACGTCGGAGGCGCCGAGCGCGCTGACCAGGCCCGCCAACACCAGCACCGTCGTCGAGGCGAAGAAGGTGGCGGAGGTCAGCAAATGGCCGACCAATTGGCCGTCCATGATCCGGTTGTCGCGGGCGAGCACGGCCTGCATCCAGGC
>JAAFHH010000357.1 GCA_013297545.1 Alphaproteobacteria bacterium | reverse complement strand
GCTCGGCCAAGGGCACGATCTTCATCACCCTGGAAGATGAAACCGGCATCGCCAACCTGATCGTCTGGCCCGATGTGTTCGAACGCCACCGCCGCATCGTGCTGGGCTCGAGCCTGCTGGTCGCGCGCGGGCGCGTGCAGCGCGAGTCAACCGTCACCCACCTGGTCGTCGAGACCCTGGAAGACCGCACGGACATCTTGGCAACCCTGGCCGGTCGGGATCTGGCGGACCTGCGCGCCACGCTTGCCCGCGCCGATGAAGTGCGCCGGCCGACCGCTGATCACCGCGTCGACGCCGCCGCAGCGGAATTCAAACGGATGGCACGAAACTTCCGCTAGTCGCTGTGTTTTGTGGGCCGATTCACGAAGTACTTGGGCTCCAAGCGCTTCGATCAGACCACTAGCAGGCCCGCGAGCTCCGCCAGGGCTGGTACCAGCGGGTGTCGCGCTTCGGGCAATCACGCTCGGCACGGTGGCGCCGCTCTTGCTCGTAGCGGTGGTTGGAGTAGGAGTTGCCGTAGCCATTGTGCCGCGAGAAATCGTTGTGGCGGCTGTACGAATGACTATAGCCCTGATATCGCTCGTAGCGTGGCCCGCTGTAGGCCTCCACACAGCCAGCGGCTGAAAGAGCGGCACTGAGGGCGAGGGCGATGAGGGCGAGGCGCTGTGTCATGGCCAAACCCTAGCGCTTGATCACGGGGGCGGGGGTGAAAGCTGCCCTACAGTTCGGTAATCCGCAGCGGTTAGAGGGCCAGCTCCGGCACACGGGCGCGGATGCCATCGGTCAGGCGGTCGCGCCGGCTGAGCAGATCTTCATACCAGGCCGTCCGCGCGGCGGTTTGGTGGATCGCCAAGCGCTCCCGGCGGATCTTGCTCCAGGCCGCCATGCTGAGCCGGTGGCGCAAATCCGGGTCGAGCACCAGGCGGCGCAAGCCATCCGCCATCTCGCCGGCATCCTGGAACAGCACGCCATCGACACCGCTTTCGATGCTGGCGCGGTAGACCGTCGGGCTCGCGAGCGCGACGGCACCGTGGGCGGCGGCCTCAATGTACTTCAGATCCGATTTCATGCGGTTGAATAGGGTATCGCCCAGCGGCAGGAAGGCGATGTCGGCATCGCCCAAGTGCCGGCGGTACTCAGCCGCCGGTGCCAGCGGCGTGAACCGCTTGGCGGGGGTGGCGAGCGCGTCGAAGAACACCCGGTCGTGCAGCACATCGACGGTGACCGCACCGCCGAGCTCCGCCAAGGTGGCGTTGAGGGCCGGCATCAGCGGGCGCCAATCGTCCTCGCGATTGAGCGCCCCGAAGAACAGCACGACCTCCTTGCGGGTGCGCGGTGCGGGCGGCGGTGGTAGGTGCAGAATGGCGTTCGGGAACGCCCGCACCTCCGGATTGTAGGCGCGCAGCAGCTCGGCCAATTCCGGCGTCGAGGTCTGCACCGCGTGCACCCCGGTGAACGAGAGGTAGCCGTTGGTCTCAATGTCCGGCCAGCGCATCGGGTGGTCGTCGAACTCGGTGACGATCAGATAGCCGCGCGCAATCAGGGTGCGCAGGCTCGGCAGTTCCGACTGGCGGCGCATCACCGGGCGCTGCCACAGCAGCAGCTTCGCTTCATCGGCGGCGGCGATCCCAAGATCGATGGTTTTCTCAGAGATGATCGAGCGCCAACCCGGCACGGTCTGCACCAGGCCAGCGGGTTCCGTCACCCGCACATCGTTGATCGCGCCGATCGGGGCGATGGTCATGGATTGCAGCAGGCGGCGCGGCCTCGCTTGGCGGGTCGCGCGCAGCACCCGCCATTGGGCGCGCGCCTCCGTGAGGAACCAGCCGAATGGCAGATTGAGGCTATCCAATATCGGCTTCAGTGCCTTGGCGAGGCCGAGGTCGTCGCCAAGCGGATCGGCGCGCCACTCCAGGCCCGTGAAGCCGGCGGCGCGGCAAGCGGCTTCCAATGCCGCCTCGGTGGTCCAGGCGACGGAGGGTGAGCCACCGCGCAGCACGTCGATCAGCGCCGGCGCGTAGCGTGGGTTCGGCAGCGCGAACACCAGCGTGCCCTGTGCCGTGGTGTGCTTGGCCCAATGGGCAGCCAGTGGCACGGGATCCGTGCCGGCAGGCAGCAGGCCGAACGTGACTGCATCGAGCGGTGCCACCGGCTCGCTGAACGGGTCGATGGTTTCGGTCTGCAAATCTGGCGTATCGGCGTGGATCGCTGCGGCCAAGCCGCCGTGACCATCACCGATGCGGGTGCCAACACGCGGCAGCGCGGCCAGCAGGGCGGCGGTCAGGGTCAGCGTCATGGGGTGAAAGCTCCCGAATGGAGCCACCACCATGCCCGCGGGTCGACCCTGGCCGCAACCACCACGGCGTGACTAGAACTCGCCGCTGTCGAAGCTGCCCTCGTCCACTGGGCCCGCGTCGTAGCTCTGATCCGCTGTCGGTTGCGAATCGAAGTTCTGGCCAGCGTCCGCTGCCGGCGCTGCATTGGCTTGGCCACCGCCGAACATGCTGGACAGACCGGAGAACAACAGCATGCCACCGGCAACCCCGGCCGCGGTGCCGAGGGCGGTGCGCAGAAACCCGCCGCGCTGGGGTTGCTGCTGCATGGGTTGCTGCATCGGCTGCTGACCCGGCTGTTGGCCCCAGGCGCCACCGGCTGGCTGTTGACCCCAGGGGCTGTTCGCCGGTTGCGGCGCAGGTGCGGGTGCTGCCGCCTGGCCCCACAGACCGCTGCGCGCCACTGCCGGAGTGCTGCCGCGTTCCAGCTCAGCAATCCGGGCTTGGGCTTCTTTCAGCGCCTGCTCTTGCACCACCACAGTCTGGGTCAGCAGATAGGGGGCGGCTGGGTTGGTCGAGATTTCGGTTAGGATGAAGCGGTCGGCGTCCGGGTCGCGATCGACGTGGATCGTCTTCAAACGATCGAACACTTGGGCGATCAATTGGCGCTCTTGCGGGGTCATCGCGGTCTCCTCAGACGGTCGAACTGTGTCGAGGAGATGGGGGCGCCAATGGTGCAAGTTCAAGACAAAGCCGCCGATTCTCCGACAAGACCATACAATATATGAGGCTATAATAACTCCAGACTACCGAAAAAGACCGAAGAATACCCACAAAAAGACAGCATATGTGTTATGCCCCCTTCACAAGTCAAGCCGGCGGCATTACTTTAGCGTCACGTTCTAAACCACCCTGTCGGGGATGACGCACATGCTGCGCGCTGCTTTGATGACGATCGCCGAAGTGGCCAACATGTTGAAGGTCACGCCCCGAACCGTTGGCGGCTGGATTCGCTCTGGTGACTTACGCGCCGTCAAGGCCGGTAAGGACTGGCGCATCGCCCACATTGACCTGGAAGCGTTCTTGAACGCCCATGCCAATCGCCCGGCCCACGTTGCGGGTGCCGAACCCGTGGCCCAGCGCCCGGCCGAAGCCACGCGCCCGATCGATACCCAGATCAAGGCCGAACAGAAGCACGACCCCAAGGTCGTCGGCCTCGAAGCCTGGCGGACGGACAAGCACACCCCGCGCAACGGCTCGAACGGTGGCGACCAGTCGAACGGATCTGGCCAACACGGCTGATCTGGGACTTGTCAGCCCTCACCAATCGGCCCACTGTCTTAGTGGGACCAGGGGGGGCACCAATGGCAACACGACGCGGATTTCTCGCTTCCGGCGCGGCACTCATGGCTGCGACGCCGGCGTTGGCGCAGCACGAACATCGCCAAGGCCAGTTTGAACGGCTGAACCAGCCGGGCCGTGTCAACATTCCAGAGATCCACGCCCAGCAGGCGGTGACAGACAGCCCGGCACCCAAGGCGGCCGTGCAAGGCCGCTGGTTTCCGCGCACGCCCTTGCCGATCCCGCGCACGAAGATGGCCTGGGCAGCGGAATACAAAAACCGGGTGCACCTGGTCGGTGGCTACGCGGAACAGCGGGTCGACAAGCCCTACCACCACGCCTACGACCCGGTCGGTGACCGCTGGGAGACGCTGCCTGAAGTGCCGCGCGGCGCGAACCACGTCGGTGTGACGGTCGCGGGCGACCGGCTCTACGCCGTTGGCGGCTTCCTTGAACAAAACCGCTTGCCGCACGACGGCATGTTCGCCTTCGATGGCACGCGCTGGCACAAAAAAAAAA
>JAAFHH010000353.1 GCA_013297545.1 Alphaproteobacteria bacterium | reverse complement strand
TGCTGCCGAGGTGCGCGCGGACATCCGCCGCCACCTGTTCCGACAGGTTGTTGCGCTTGTCGACCATGGTCAACACCACGCCGCCCAGTTCGAGCTTGCGGTTGAGCGCGCGCTTCACCCGCTCGATCGTCTTCAGCATGTGGGTCAGGCCTTCGAGGGCGAGAAACTCGGCCTGCAGCGGCACCAGCACCTGGTCCGCCACCGCCAGCGCGTTCACGGTCAACAGGCCGAGCGAGGGCGGACAATCGATCAGCACGGTGTCGACGGCGGGCGCGGGGTTGGTCAGTGCACCACGCAAGCGGAATTCTCGTTCCGGCTGGTCGACCAGTTCGAGTTCGGCGCCGGAGAGATCGACAGTCGCTGTGACAATGCTGAGACCCGGGATGGTGGTTGGTACCATCAGGCCCGCGATCGGCTGCCGGTCGAGGATCGCCTGGTACGAGCCACGGCCACGCTGGTTGGTGGCGATGCCCAGCGCAGTGCTGGCATTGCCTTGCGGATCAAGGTCGATCAAGCAGACCCGTCGGCCGATGGCGACCAGGGCGGTGGCGAGGTTGACGGCGGTGGTGGTTTTGCCGACACCGCCCTTCTGGTTGGCAACGGCGATCACCCGCGGGGGTGGGCTGGGATTAGACACGGCGTGGAGCCTCCAAAATCACCACCGCGCCGGCTGGGTCAACCAGGCTCGGGCGGTGGGATACTGCAAACCGCCACCGACGTTCGGCGGCGCGCACTTCATCGGCCCAGCGTTCGCCCTTGAGGGCGATCAGCTTGCCGCCATGAACCAAATGCCGGGCGGCATAGTCCAGCAGATCATCGAGGGGTGCCAGCGCGCGCGCCGTCGCAGCTGTGGCACCCAGCGGTGCCAGTGCTTCCGCGCGAGCCGCATGCACGGTCGCTGGCACGCCCATCACCCGGGCAGCGTCGCGCAAGAACACGGCCTTGCGCTGGTCGGCCTCCACCAGATGCAGATCCGGCACACCGCAGGCAGCCAGCACCAGGCCAGGTAGGCCAGCCCCACTGCCGAGGTCGACGACCCGGGTCACTCCCACCAGGTCTGGCCACAGCTGCACGGAATCCAGCAGGTGTCGGCGCCACAGCTCCGGCACGGTGTTGGGACCGATCAGGTTGATCTTGCGCTGCCACAGCACCAGCGTCTGCGCATAGCGTTCCAACACCGCCAGCGTTTCACGTGAAACATGGGGGGCGAGCAGCTCCGGTCCGTCGGGGACGGCCTCACGCGGCATCGGCGCGCTGCACGAAGCGCAGCAGGGCAACCAGCGCTGCTGGCGTCATGCCCGGGATGCGCCCCGCGGCGCCGAGGGTGGTGGGGCGCGCGGTCTGCAGCTTCTGGCGGACCTCTGCCGACAGGCCGCCGATCGCCGTGTAGTCCAGGCTGACCGGCAGGCGCAGATGCTCCTCCCGCCGGAACGCGATGATGTCAGCGTCCTGGCGATCCAGGTAGCCAGCGTAGAGCGCGTCGATGCTCAGCTGTTCCCAGACCGCGTCCGAATAGGTCAGCACCTCTGGCCACACAGTCGCGACACGCTCCCGCGTCATGCCGGGCAAGCGCATGACATCAAGGGCGGTGCGGCGGATGCCGTCTCGGTTAACGGCGATGCCGACCGCGGCAAGAGCGGTTGGCGATTGGGCCGTCGCCGTCAGGGTTGCCCGTGCGGCCACAAGCTCATCGCGCTTAGCGCCAAACACCGCCGCGCGCTCGGACCCGACACAGCCGGCGGCGATGCCACGATCGGTCAAGCGCAGGTCCGCGTTATCTGCACGCAACAGCAGGCGATACTCCGCCCGGCTGGTGAACATCCGGTACGGTTCGTTGGCACCCCGGGTGATCAAGTCATCAATCAACACACCGATATAGGCCTCGGCGCGATCGATCACGAATGCCTCAGCACCCCCCGCGGCGCGAGCCGCGTTGATCCCGGCGATCAGGCCTTGGGCGGCGGCCTCTTCGTAGCCGGTGGTGCCGTTGATCTGGCCCGCCAGGTAGAGGCCGGGCAGCAGCTTGGTCTCCAGGCTCGGCAGCAGGGCGCGGGGGTCGACGTAGTCGTACTCGATCGCGTAGCCCGGGCGCAGGATGGTGGCGTGGCTCAGGCCAGGGATGGTCTTGATCAGCGCGTGCTGCACGTCTTCCGGCAGCGAGGTGGAGATGCCGTTCGGATAGACCGTGTCGTCATCCAACCCTTCGGGTTCGAGAAAAATCTGGTGCCGGTCGCGGGCGGCAAAGCGCACCACCTTGTCCTCGATCGACGGGCAATAGCGCGGGCCAGTGCCTTCGATCTGGCCAGAATACATCGGTGCGCGGTGCAGGTTTTCGCGGATGATCGCGTGGGTCGCCGCTGTCGTCTCTGTGATCGCACAGGCGATCTGCGGTGTATCGATGCGGGACGTGAGAAAGCTGAACGGCGGCGGTGGCTCATCGCCCGGCTGCTGGTCGAGGCCATGCCAATCGATCGTTCGACCATCCAGCCGCGGCGGTGTGCCGGTCTTCAACCGACCGAGCGGAAACCCGGCGCGCGCGAGCGTCGTCGACAAGCCGCGCGCAGGTGCCTCGCCAACCCGACCGGCTGGAATGCGCGTCTCGCCAATGTGGATCAACCCATTCAGGAAGGTGCCGGTGGTCAGCACCACGGCGGCTGCCCGGTGCTCGGTACCATCACCCGCCACCACACCGACGCAGCGGCCGTCGACCAGGATCAAATCTTCGACCGCGGCTTCGGCAATCGTCAGGCCGGCCTGCTCCGCCAGCAGCGCCTGGATCGCCGCGGCGTAGAGCTTGCGGTCCGCCTGGGCGCGCGGCCCCCGGACGGCAGGTCCCTTGGACTGATTGAGCACCCGGAACTGAATCCCGCCGCGGTCAATCGCGCGGGCCATGATGCCGTCCAACGCGTCGATTTCCCGGACCAGATGACCCTTGCCAAGGCCACCGATCGCCGGGTTGCAGGACATGGTGCCGAGCGTGTCGCGGCGATGAGTCAGCAGCAGCGTGCTGGCACCGACGCGCGCCGCCGCCGCCGCGGCTTCACAGCCGGCGTGGCCACCCCCCACAACAATGACATCCCAGCTGGTCACACGGTCCCCACTCTGCGTTTGGTGGGCGCACCATAGCGTCGGCTTGGGTGGCGGTCCACCATGCTTGCTGTTTCACGTGAAACAGCCGGTCACTTGCCGATGCAGAACTCCGCGAACACCAAATCCAGTAGGTCTTCCACATCCACCCTGCCAGATATGCTGCCGATCGCGCGGGCCGCGACGCGCAGATCCTCTGCGGCGAGCTCCGGCAACGATGCGGCTGCCGCTCGCCGCAGAGCAGCTGCCGCCCGCGCCAAGGCCGCTTGCTGGCGCGCCCGGGTGAACACCGGATCGGTCCCGCTATCGAGGGCACGCGCCGCGGCAGCCGACAGCGCTGTCAGCAGCTCCGGCACCCCGGCCCCGGTCACCGTGCTGACAGCCAAGCCCGGCGGTGCCTGGTCCACCAGATCCACCATGGTGGTGACGTCCAGCACCGCCACGCCATCCGGCACTGCGATTGGGGGACCCGATCCAACCGGTCTCAGCCGCACGATCAAGTCCGCCGCCTGCGCTTCCACCAGACCGCGGCGCACACCTTCTGCCTCGACCGGGTTGTCTGTCTCGCGCACACCGGCGGTGTCCGACAGGGTGACCGGCCAGCCCGCGAGGTCGAGCTCCACCGTCACGATGTCCCGTGTCGTCCCCGCTTCGGCCGAGACAATCGCCACGTCCCGCGCCGCCAGCGCATTCAGCAGGCTCGACTTGCCGGCATTCGGTGCGCCCAGGATCACCACCTGAAAGCCGCGCCGCAGCCGCTCCCCGGTGGCGGCGCGGGCAAGGGCCGCCTCGATCCGGCGTGCGAGGTCCAGTGCGGCCAGCGTAGCGGCTGCGCCCAGATCCTCCGGCAGATCCTCATCCACGAAATCAATCGCGGCTTCCGCATGGGCCAGCAGGCGGACAATCTCCTGGCGCCAGCCATCGGCAACACCCGCGAGCGCCCCACCGATTTGGCGCAGCGCTTGCCGGCGCTGGCTGCCAGTGTCCGCCGCGATCAGATCAGCCAGGGCTTCCACACCGGTGAGATCAAGCTTGCCGTTGTCAAAGGCCCGGCGGGTGAATTCCCCCGGCTCCGCTGGTCGCACCCCAGGCACCGCCAGCACAGCCGTCAGAACCCCGGCGACCACCGCGCGCAGATCGGAAGAGC
>JAAFHH010000352.1 GCA_013297545.1 Alphaproteobacteria bacterium | reverse complement strand
CCGCCTGCTCCGGCGCGAGGGTGGTGAAGCGCAGCAGTTCGAGCGAGCCGATCACGCCATTCAACGGCGTGCGAATTTCATGGCTCATGGCGGCCAGGAAGCTCGACTTCGCAGCATTGGCCGCGTCCGCTTCGGCCTTGGCGGCTTCGAGTGCCCCGGCCTGCGCACGGGCGAGTGCCGCGATACGCTCCAGCAGGTCGATCGGCTGGGCCATGCCGAAATAGCGGCCATCGCGCTCAACCGCAAAGCCGGACACCAGCGCGCGCGGCGCGCCATCGGCGATGCGTTGTGCGATGTCATCAACGTGCACTTCGCAATCGACCACCAGGGCTTCGGCGTCCATCAACAAAGTGACGGGCCGGCGCTCATGCACCGCGCGCACCAAGGGCCGCGCGAATTTGGACAGCAAGTCGACCCGGTCGACCAGGCCAATCACCCGGCCATCCTCGTCGACGACTGGTAGGGACGCGATGTCCGCCCGCTCGGACAAGGCGGCAAAGGCGTCTTCGCAGGGGGTGGACACCGTCAGGGTGGGGGCTGGACGCGCGAGTGCCGCCGCACGAAACGCGCGGTCCGACGGTTCACTTGCCTCAAGAGATGCGACTTCCGGTGTGCCCACCGGGTTGGTCTAGCGATGTACTATGACACGAAGATAACCGATCCACGGCAGCCTTGTGACGATGCGCCGGTCGCGATGGCGATTGAGCCATCAGGCGCCGTCCTCTACCCTTGTCGCCATGCGCACCATCGCCCTGCTGCTGCTGCTGACCACGGCGCTCGCGCCGGCTTTGGCGCAGACCCCGCCCCGCCCGCAGCCGGCCCGCCCAGCCGATCCAGCCAGCCTGACCCGCGAGGCAATCCGCCGGGCGGAAGCAGGCGAGCTCGGTGCGGCCCAGCAGCGCCTGCCACCCGCCAGCGACCCCGTGCTGCAGAGCTTCCTCAGCTGGACTGCCTATCGCACACCGCGCGGCGGCGATAGTTTTGGCGAGGTCGCGAGCTTCGTCGAGCGGCACAGCCAATGGCCGCTGATGCAATCGGTGCGCCGGCGCGCGGAAGAATTGGCGCGCGGCGAGGCGGATACCGATCGGCTGCTGACCTGGTTCGCATCGTTCCCACCGGTTAGCCGCGATGGCAAGGTGCGCTTGGCCGAAGCGCTCACTGCCGTTGGTCGCGCGGACGAGGCAACGGCGGTGATCCGCCAGGCCTACATCGAAGAAAGCTTAGGCGCGCACGAGGAAACCGAATTCCTCGAGCGATTCGGGGCCCAGATCCGAGCGGCGGACCATGATGCCCGCCTCGACCGGCTGTTGTGGGCCGGCACCTGGGAGGCAGCGCAACGCACCCTGCCGCGGGCCTCTCCAGACCGCCAAGTCGTGGGCCGTGCCCGCTTGGCGCTGAATGGTCAGGGTGATGCAACCGGTGCGGTCGATGCCGTTCCCCAGCGGCTGCGCAGCGATCCTGGACTGATGTTCGATCTGGCCCGCTGGCACGGCCGGGGTGAGCGCAACGACAAAGCGCGCGAGATCCTGCTGGCCGCCCCGGTCGAACAAGTCCGGGCAGCCACTTGGTGGACGATCCGCGATCTGCAGGCGCGCCGCGCGCTCGCCGAAGGCAACAGCGATCTTGCCTACCGGCTGGCCGCCACCCACGGGTTGCCCGCGGGGACCGGCGAATGGGCGGACGCGGAATTCCTGGCCGGCTGGTTGTCGTTACGGTTTCAAAACAATCCCGAACGCGCGCTAACCCACTTCCAAACTCTGTTCCAGGGCGTGCGGTTGCCGATCTCCACGGCGCGCGGCGCCTATTGGGCGGGACGTGCGCTCGATCAGCTGAACCGCGGTGCGGAGGCGGAGGCTTGGTACCGCCGGGCCAGCGAACAGTCGACCGTGTTCTACGGCCAGCTCGCCGCCGTGCGGCTGAGCCTGCCGATCCAGTTGCCGCCGACCCCACCGCGCGACGCTGGCGCGATTGCTGCGATCGAGCGCGGTGACTTCGGGCGCCTGGTCCAACTGCTGCGCCGCTTTGGCGAGGCCGCCGCGATCGATCCCTTCGTGCTGCGCCAAGCCGACCTCGCCGCCACGCCGGAGAGCCGGGCGGCAACCGCGGCCTGGGCCGTCAGCCTCGCGCGCGCAGACTTGTCATCGACCATCGCGCGCCGGGCCTTGCGCGAAGGCCAAGTGCTGATCGATGCCGGCTGGCCGGTGCTGGCGGAGGTGGCCGCAGAAGGCGCGCCCGAAGCCCCCCTGGCACTGGCGATAATCCGCCAGGAGAGCAACTTCATGGCTGCCGCCGTCAGCCGGGCCGGGGCGCGTGGGTTGATGCAGCTGATGCCGGCGACCGCGCGCCAGACCGCCACGCGCGCGGGCGAAGCCTATACCGAGCCAAGGCTCACCAGCGATCCCGCCTACAATGTTCGCCTTGGCCGGTTTTTCTTGGCTGGCCTGATCGACCAGTACGGTGGCCACTACCCGCTGGCGATTGCCGCCTACAACGCCGGCCCCGGCCGGGTGCGGCAATGGCAGCAAACCCGCATGGGCGACCCGCGCGATCCGTCGGTCGATCTGCTCGACTGGATCGAACAGATCCCGTTCAACGAGACGCGCAACTACGTCCACCGGGTGCTGGAAAACCTGGTGATCTATCGCGTGCGGCTTGGCACCACGATCACGCCCGGGGATCGCACCGCGGCTTGGTGCCTGGCCGGCTGCGCGCCGGGGTAAAGGGCCTGACGTGTCTCGCCCTACCCCATCTATCGGCCCTCCCCCCGTGAGCGGGGGGAGGACGGGAAGGGGGGACCAGCTGCGACCGTACCCCGCCAGTCCGCAGAAATCCTCCGAAACCAAAGAGACGCATCCCTTGTGTCCCCCCCTCCCAGCCTCCCCCCGCTTGCGGGGGGAGGGGTTTTTACGGTGTTGAAGGACATGCGGCGACAGAGACTGCGTCGAAAACGAACGACGCCCCGCCGGTGGCGGGGCGTCGGGGGATCGGTTGATCCCAGCGCGCGGCAAAGGCATGCCGCTAAAGTCAATCAGAGATGTCTCTCAGTGCTGATGGGCACTGGTTTGGTGCTGATCCGGTGGCGTCATGGGTTTAGCATCCTCCCCGGCTGAAGTTGACCCCGTTTGTCCAGTATCACTCCCTGTGGATACTGGACCCTAGCGCCCAGGTGGCGTCATGACGGGTGATCACCCTCCCTTTGTCTTGGTACCAAGAACTGTGCACGCCCGCTGTCTTTCGGTCAATCCGATGAATTGCGATGGCTCGAGCGTGAGCCATGCAGATAGCGTGGGGCGACCAGCGCTCGTAGACTGCGGGGTATGGAGTGGCACGACCAGGGGCTGGTGCTCAGCCGCCGCCGCTATGGCGAGACCCACGGGGTGGTGACCCTGCTGACCGCGGCGCACGGCCGCGCAACCGGCCTCGTGCGCGGCATCGCGTCCAAGCGAGCGGCGGGGGTGTGGCAAGTGGGCAACCTGATTGAGGTCGTCTGGTCGGCCCGGCTCGACGATCAGCTCGGCCACTGGCAAGGCGAGCTCAGCGCGGCCCATGCGGCCCGCGCGCTCAACGACCCATTGGCACTCGCGGTGCTGGACGCCGCGACCGCGCTGGTGGATGCAACGGTGGCGGAACGCGACCCGCACCCCACCCTGTTCGCCGCGACCAACGAGCTGCTGGTAGCGCCCACCGCCAACCACTACCTCGCCTGGGAACTGCTGGTGTTGGCGGAGCTTGGCTTCGGCCTCGACCTCACGGAATGCGCGGTCACAGGGGTGAGCGAGGGCTTGCGCCATATCTCCCCACGCACTGGACGTGCCGTGTCCGAGCCAGCCGCCGGCCCCTGGCGAGACCGGTTGCTGCCGCTGCCCCCGGCACTCCTTGATCCCGCCGCGGCCGAGGGGCCGGAGATCGCCGCCGCCCTTGCTGTCACCGGGCACTTTCTCGAACCCCAGCTGCTGCGCCCCCAGCAGGGTCTGCCGGCCGCGCGCTACCGTCTCTTGGATCGCTTGGGCGGGCCTGCTACAAGATCTTGAGACACGAGCGATGGCCAGGCGATGACCGACACCCCAGACTTCCAAGACACCGACCTCGCGGACGCGCTCGGCGCGCGCTACTTGAGCTATGCGCTGTCGACCATCATGGCGCGCTCCCTGCCCGATGTGCGCGACGGCTTGAAGCCGGTGCACCGGCGGGTCCTCTACGCCATGCGCTCGATTGGCCTGACGGCTGAATCGCGGCCGACCAAGTCCGCG
>JAAFHH010000351.1 GCA_013297545.1 Alphaproteobacteria bacterium | reverse complement strand
TGCTCGCGTTCGCGCTGATGGTGGTGTTCTTCGCCGCCGCACCGTTCCTCGGGCTCTATTCGATCTTCCTGATGAAGGTGATGTGCTTTGCGCTGTTCGCCTGCGCGTTCAACCTGCTGCTGGGCTATGTCGGCCTGTTGAGCTTCGGGCACGCGGCGTACTTTGGCTTTGCTGCCTACTTGGCCGCGCACTCAGCCAAGGTGTGGGGGTTCTCGACTGAGGTCGCGATCCTGTTCGCCGTCGCGGGCTCAGCGTTTCTTGGCCTGGTGTTCGGCGCGATCGCGATCCGCCGCCAAGGCATCTACTTTGCGATGATCACGCTGGCGCTGGCCCAGATGGTGTTCTTTTTCTGCTTGCAGGCGGATTTCACCGGTGGGGAGAACGCGATCCAGTCGGTGCCGCGTAACGCCTTGTTCGGCTTGCTCCCGATCGCGGGCGATATGCAGGTCTACTGGCTGGTGTTCGTCGTGTTCTTGGGCGGCTTCTTGCTGATCTACCGCATCGTGCACAGCCCGTTTGGCCAAGTGCTGAAGGCGATCCGGGAAAATGAACCGCGCGCGATTTCGCTGGGATACCGGGTTGATCAGTACAAGCTGATCGCCTTCGTGCTGTCGGCGGCCCTCGCGGGTCTGGCGGGGGCGACCAAGGCGTTTGTGGTGCAGTTGGCCTCGCTCACTGACGTTGCCTGGCAGATGTCGGGCGAAGTCGTGCTGATGACCCTGGTGGGCGGCATGGGCACGATGTTCGGCCCGGTGGTGGGGGCGCTGACCATCATCACCATGCAGACCTATCTGGCGGAATTCGGCGCCTGGGTGACGGTGATCCAGGGTGTGATCTTCCTGCTCTGCGTGCTGGCGTTTCGCCGCGGCATCGTCGGTGAGATCTCCCGGCTGACCGGCAAGTCGCTTTAGCAAGCCCTTGCCGTTCGCCGGCTAAGAGCCTACTACTGGTCTTGCAGCTGCCTGGTTCGTCAGGCTGTTCGAATCCCTGGGGCTATACCGATTCTCTCGGGAGCTGTCCCTGTTGCGGTCGTGGCCGTGGCACATGGCGCCCACCTGCTAGGCAGGCCACAGAGGATTGACCGTGCCAACGGCCGAGGCGGCTGCGATTTACCGATGATGCTTTTGGGACGGCGCGGATGAACCCTTGGCTCGTGGCCGCGAAAGCCGCTCTGCGCACCGATGCCCGGGCACGGCGCAAGGCAATCCCCGCCGAAGTGCGCGCTGACGCCGCCGAGCGCGTCGCCCGGATCTTGAACGACGGCCTGACCCTGCGTGCCGGCACGATGATCGCGGGCTATGCGGCCGCCGGCTCTGAACTCGACCTCACCCCGACGTTTGCCGCCCTCGCCCGGCGCGAACGCCAGTTTTGCCTGCCGGTGGTGGTAGAACGCGGCCAGCCGCTCGAGTTCCACACCTGGCGACCCGGCACGCCCCTGGTGCCCGGCAACGGCGCCCTGGTGCCGCTGGGTGGGCAGCTTGCGATCCCCGACATTCTGCTGGTCCCCTTGCTCGCCTTCGACGAGCGCCTGCGCCGCTTGGGGCAGGGCGGAGGATACTACGACCGGACATTGGCGAGCTTACGCGCGACCCGCCAGGTGATCGCGATCGGTGTCGCGTTCGCCGCCCAACAAGTACCGATGGTGCCCTGCGGGCCGGAAGATGCCGAGCTCGACGCAATCATCACCGAGGCCGGGACCTTGGTGGGGACGGGGTAGGCTGCCGCTACAGCTCCAGCGCTTGCCGTAGCAGGGCGTTGGCACGGGTTTGCCAGCCCGGCCCATCGCGTTTCAGGCGGGCGATTACGTCGGCATCCAGACGCAAATTGGTTGCGATCTTTGGCGCCTCACCGACGGGCGGGCGGCCACGGCGAACGGCGGCAAACTTTTGCTGCCATTCAGCGGTCGACAGATCCGGCGCGTCATCCGGATCAATCCAAGTCGGGTCCGTAGATGTGTTGTTCTCGGTCATTGGCTTTCCTCATGCTGATGATCCGGCGCGCAGGGCCGCGTTTGGTCCAAACAATCACCACCATTCGGTTGTGCAGAGTGCCGATGGTGATGTAGCGCGGCTCGCCGTAGTCCTTTCTGTCGTCGAGAGTGGTCAAGGTTGGGCCGGCGAACACGACGTCAGCGTCCGCCATGTCCAATCCGCGGGTGGCAAGCGTGAGCGCGCGCTTGTCTGGATCGAATTCGACCGTCACCCGAATTTTGTATCTACATAAATGCAGACCGTCAACAGCCCCCACCGGGTCTGTCGCGTTCGGCGGGCGAATCATGCTGTTGTTGGCCGCTCGCCGCGCACCCTGCGCAAGCCCCTCACCATCGAAAACCTGAGGCTGGCAAAGCGCTCGGCAGTTCCCGCTGGACGCATTCGCCGCTCGCCACTAGCGTCCGGCGCACTCGCAGCTCCACCCCTGCCGCGCGGGCTTTGCACGCGTGTTTCGATGGAATTCACGACCATGGCCGGTCATTCCCAGTTCAAGAACATCATGCACC
Source organism: Alphaproteobacteria bacterium (assembly GCA_013297545.1). GTDB lineage: Bacteria > Pseudomonadota > Alphaproteobacteria > Elsterales > Elsteraceae > RDXE01. Next base: position 1,768 of record JAAFHH010000351.1, on the reverse strand, counting down.
GCAAAGGCAAGCAGGATGCCAAGCGGAACAAGATCTTCACGAAGTTGATCCGCGAAATCACGGTGTCATCGCGCAGCGGCGTGCCGGATCTCGCGGCCAACCCGCGGCTGCGCGCCGCTGTGCTGGCTGCACGTGCGGAGAACATGCCGAAGGACACGATTGATCGCGCGATCAAGCGGGGCCAGGGGGCCGGCGAAGGGGCGGACTTTGAAGAAGTCCGCTACGAGGGCTATGGGCCGGGCGGCTCGGCCCTAATCGTCGAGACCTTGACCGACAATCGCAACCGCACCGCGGCCGACGTGCGCGCCGCCTTCAGCAAGGCTGGCTGCGCGTTGGGGGAAATGAATTCGGTTTCCTTCCAGTTCGATCGCATTGGGCTTGTCGTCTACCCGGCGGCGAAGGCGACGGCGGATGACATGTTCGAAGCAGCATTGGATGCCGGTGCCGACAGTGTCGACAGCAGCGAGGACGGTCACGAGATCGCCTGCGCGCCTGATGATCTGAACGCGGTGCGCGAGGCGCTGGAGAAGCGCTTTGGCGATGCCACCCAGTCGAAGCTCTCGTGGCGGCCGAAGGTCACCACGCCGGTTGATGCCGAAGCGGCTGAAAAACTGTTCCGTCTGTTGGAAACCCTCGAAGACCACGACGACGTGCAAACCGTCTACGGCAACTACGATATTGCTGACGACGTGCTGGCGAAGCTGGCGGGTTGAGGTGGCGGTCCGGCGCATCTTGGGGCTGGATCCGGGCTTGCGTCGCACCGGCTGGGGCATCATCGACAGCTCCGGCAATCGGCTGAGCTGGGTTGGCAGCGGGGTGATTACCTCGACGGCGGACCGGGCACTCGCCCACCGCTTGGCCGAACTCTACGCACGGCTTGAAGACATCGTCGTCGAGTTCCAACCGACGGAAGCGGCGGTGGAAGAAACCTTTGTGAACCAGAACCCGGACAGCACGCTAAAACTCGGCCAAGCCCGCGGCGTGGCACTGGTGGTGCCGGCGCGTATGGGCTTGACCGTCGCCGAGTACAACAACGCGACCGTCAAAAAGGCGGTGGTCGGCACGGGTGCGGCTCAGAAGGATCAGGTCGCCATGAGGGTGCACCGTTTGTTGCCCGGCATCTTGGTCACCAAGGCGGATGCGACCGATGCGCTGGCGGTTGCGATCTGCCACGCGCACACCGGGCGCACCAACGCGGCGCTGGCGCAGGCGCGCATTGCTGCGGGGGCGGGATCGTGATCGCGAAACTCAAAGGCATTGCCGAGCAGATCGAAGCGGACAGCGCTGTCCTCGATGTCGGTGGCGTTGGCTATTTGGTGTTCTGTTCGTCGCGCACGCTCGGCACCATGACGTCCGGCCAGCCGGCCGTGCTGCTGATCGATACCCATGTCCGCGAGGACCGCATCGCGCTCTACGGGTTCGCGACGGAGGCGGAGCGCGCCTGGTTCCGCCTGATGCAGACCGTGCAGGGCGTGGGGGCGAAGGTTGCGCTCAACATCCTGTCGGTGCTCGCCCCCGACCAGCTTGCGCGCGCGATTGCCGCGGCGGACCGGGTGGCGGTGCAGCGGGCCGACGGTGTTGGCCTGAAGCTCGCCCAGCGGCTGGTCGCGGAGTTGAAGGATAAGGCCGGCGCGCTCTCACTCGGGGTTGCGGCGCGCAAAACCGAAGCGGCACCGCCCACGGTCAATGAAGATGCGGTTTCAGCCCTGGTGAACCTGGGCTACGGCCGCACCGAAGCGTTCGGCGCGATTGCGGCGGCGGTGGAGAA